>JAGRPB010000275.1 GCA_020439945.1 Verrucomicrobiia bacterium | reverse complement strand
GGTCGTACGAACTCTTCTCGCGGTCGTCATGGCACTCGCGGATGAGCCGCGTCAGCAATTGATCCGGCAGCAGATCCATGTCCTCGGACACCAGCCCGACGAGCAATTGCAACACGTAGCGCTGCGCCTTGGCCCGATCGTGTTTGCCGCCCTCGATGAGCGAGCGAAAGAGCTTCGCCAACTGCGCGGCGGCCTTGCGCGTGACTTCGACGCGGTTGTTGTCGAAGAGCGGTTTCCCCGCCCGCGGCAACAGGAAAGCGAAGGCGCTGGCGCGCTTCGGCAGATCGGCGAGAGCGATCTTGTCGACCGGATCGAAGAGCTGCTCGTTGAAATCGTAGATCCAGAACTCGTCGAAGTTGCAGAGGATGGCGTAGGGCGGTCGATGCGGAACGATGTGCGTCCAGTAATCGAAGATCTGGTCGTAGTGCCGTTCGAGCTTTTGCCCGCGCGATTTCATCTCCACCAGCACGCGCTCCGGCCAGAGCAGGTCGGCGAATTTCTGCCCATGGTGGCCCGCGCCTTTGGGCACGCGGTGCTCGTGGGTGGCCCCGGCCTGCTTGGTGCCCTCGTGGCCGAAGGCGCGGAAGAGCGCGTTCAGGTAAATCGGCGCCTCCCCTTTTTCGTCGCCTTCCAGTCCCTGCGCGAAGGCGACAAAGGATTCGAGCGAAGCGGTCAGTTCAGCCGGAGAGAGGTTTGCCATGTTGCGGCACAGTTTGGGAGTTTCCCCCGATCGGCGCAACGCGGAATTGCGTCAGTAGCGGTCCACGCTCTCGGCAAGCACGGCTACGGAGCTGGCTGCCTTCCGTCGTAGCCGCCTTCGCCAGAAGGTGGCCGGGGACATCGCTCGGTCCACGCTCTCGGCGAGCGCGGCTACCGGGGGAACCGGCTCTCAACCCCTGTTGGTTCGTCCATTCAACCCTGTTCAGTCCCGGACCTTACCCTCTTGGGTCCAAGAACCGGTCAAAGGGGGCAATTCCGGGAAGAAAACGGGCTCTGGCGACGGCTGGAGTGATGAGCGGCACGGGGAAGTAAGTAAGTGAGTGAGTGAGAGCGCTCTGGAGGATGGCTTCTCCCGCATCCGCTTCGCTCTGCGCGGCCGTGCCAATCGACCAGCTTCGCTGGTTCGAACCCAGTCATCCCGTAGGATGCTCTGGGTGTCGAAGTTTGGAAATTGGTCGGGATGACTGGATTGGCTCCGCCTTTGGGGTTTGGCTCCGCTTCGCTTCGCGGAGTCTGCTCCCGCTCTCTGCGCGGCCGGGCCAATCGACCAGCTTCGCTGGTTCGAACCCAGTCATCCCGTGGGACGCTCTGGGTGCTTAGATTGGAAATTGGTCGGGATGACTGGATTCGAACCAGCGACCCCCACAACCCCATTGTGGTGCGCTACCAAACTGCGCTACATCCCGTTTTCCAATTTCTGGTTCCCCCACAGATCGCGCGGGGGAGCGTTACTTTTCCGCAATTTCCCGAAAGCGCAAGCAATCGCGGCGCAAAATTTGGCGCGGGATCAGAGACCTCCGATGGCCTGCTGGCAGGCGCGAATGGTGTTGCGCATCAACATGGCGATGGTCATCACCCCCACCCCGCCAGGGACGGGCGTGATGGCGTCGCATTTCCCGGCCACGGCGTCGAAATCGACGTCGCCCACAAGCCGATAGCCACGCTTGGCGGCGGGATCGTCGATCCGGTTGATGCCGACATCGATGACGACGGCTCCGTCTTTGACGTGGTCGGGACCGATGAAATGAGGGCGTCCGATCGCGGCCACGAGGATGTCGGCCTGCCGGGTCAGCGCGGGCAGATCACGCGTGCGCGAGTGGGCCACGGTCACGGTCGCGTTGGCCCCGGCGCCTTTGGCCATCATCAGCAGGGCCAGCGATTTGCCGACGAGGAGACTGCGACCGACGACCACGACGTGCTTGCCCTCGGTCTCGATCCCGGTCTCCAGCAGCATGCGCTGACACCCGGACGGGGTGCAGGGGGCGAAGCCGGTCGGGTCCTCCATGGCCAGCTTGCCGAGATTCACGGGATGCAGTCCGTCCACGTCCTTGGCGGGATCGATGGCGCGTATGACGGTGTCTTCGTCGAGGTGCGACGGGAGCGGCATCTGAACGAGGATGCCGTGAATGGCCGGGTCGGCGTTCAGCTCGGCCACTTTTTCCAGCAGCTTCTCCATCGAGGTGTCGGCGTCCATCTCGATTTTCAGCGAGTGGAGTCCGAGTTCCTGGCACTTTCGGTCTTTCGAACCCACGTAAGCCTTGGACGCCGGATCGTCGCCCACCAGCACCACGGCCAGCCCGGGCAGGTGCCCGGCTGCTTTCAGTTTCTCGAGTTCGCTACGGCACTCGGCGTAAACGGCTTCGGCGATGGGTTTTCCTTCAATCAGTTTCATGGTCGGGATTCAGGATCTGCTCGAGCTTCAAGCGCTCTGCCTCAAACCTGTCGCCTTCCGCGTCGGCGTCAACGGTTTGGTAGGGCTCGAATATCACGTTGACCCGGGAAAAGGGTTTCGGAATGCGAAAGCGATCCCACGCCTTCTCAAACACCCAGGCGGAGGAATACTCGACCCGGATGGGAAACACCCACGCCCCGGTTCGTTGGGCGACTTTTACCAAGCCCGGGGCAAGCCGATACCGCGGGCCCCGAGGACCATCCGGGGTGACGGCCAGATCGAATCCCTGGCGAACCCATTCCTCCATTTCCAGCATCGCCGCCGCGCCGCGCTTGGAACTGGAGCCGCGCACGGAAGCGGCTCCGAAACACCGCATGGTCGCGGCAATGACGGCTCCGTCCCGGCTCGGGCTGGTGAGGACGGCACCACTGCGAGAGGGAAAGTATCGACGGTAGATGACTGGCAGGACCATGATCCGATTGTGCCAGAAAGCCCAGATGAGCGGGTGATCCGGATCGGATTCGAGAAGCCCGGAGCGGTCTTCGACCCGGAAACGGAGGGTCAATCCGAGAAGGCGAATCAGGAACGCGGCCGCCCTGCCCTGCCAGATCGCTTTCCTGGAAAGCGGACGCTCGAGTTCCGGTCGCGGAATGGCCATGGAAGCGTTGGTTGATTCAACCCTGTTGTGTCGGCGACCTTACCCTGTGGGATCACAGGGTGCGGGTTCCGGCAAATTCACAGATGGCCGGCGTCGTGGAGGGATTGGGTCAGTGCCAGTTGATGATCCAGCTTTTCCCGGTAAAGCTCTGCATGTTCGGTATTCGGCTCGCAACGGGTGTGATCGTCCAGGGCGACGAGCCGTCCGCAAAGTTCCTCGTAGCTGCCCTCCCCGAGGGCATGGGCGGCCTGAATCGCTCCACCGAGGCTGGCGCCCTCGGCGGTGGCGAGCCCGACGACGGGCACTCCGAAGACATCGGCCGACATTTGACGCCAGACCCGGCTCCTGCTGCCGCCGCCGGTCAGCCGAATCTCGGAAGGCGTCAGACCGAGTTCGTCGAACCGGCGCAATCCGTAGGCCAATCCGAGGGTCGCCCCCTCCATCGCGGCGCGTCCGAGGTGGGCGGGGCTGCTGTTGCCTCCGTGGAGTCCGTGAATCACGCCGGACCCGTTGGGCAGATTCGGGGTGCGCTCGCCGTTCAGATACGGCAGGTAGGTCAGTCCGTTGGCGCCTGGGGGAATGGATTCGATCTTGGCCTCCAACTCAGCCAGGTTCCAACCGAACCACGTGCGGACCTGTTCGGTCACCACGGTCACATTCATGGTGCAGACCAGCGGCAGCCAACGATCGGTGCTGTCGCAGAAGGCGGCGACCTCTCCTTTCGGATCGATGACCGGTTCGCCCGCACAACCGTAGAGGGTGCCGGAGGTCCCGAAGCTCGCGGTGATGACACCGGGGGTGACGTTGCCCGTGCCGATGGCGCCCATCATGTTGTCCCCGCCACCGGCGCTGACGATGACGTCGGGAGACAGCCCCCACTCCGCCGCCAGATCGGGGCGCAGGGTGCCATGAACGGCGTTGGAGGAGCCGAGTTCGGGCAACATTTCCCGCACCCGGGGATCGATGAAGTCGGTCAGCTCAAAATCCCACTCGCGGGTGCGGATGTTGAGGATGCCCATTCCGGAGGCGTCGCCGTATTCCATCCGCTTCACCCCGGTGAGGTGGAAGTTCAGGTAATCGTGCGGTAG
>JAGRPB010000274.1 GCA_020439945.1 Verrucomicrobiia bacterium | reverse complement strand
GCGAGGGCGGGCATGGTGAGGGGAGGTTTCAGGCGCCCTGTTTTTCGGCCACGAATTCGGCGATCTGGTCGACCGAATCGAGATACTCGACGCTGATCTCGTGAGCGGCGAGCTGGATGTCGAAAGATTCCTCGAGGAAAGACACCAGTTTCAGGGTCGAGAGGGAATTCATGATGCCATCCGAGATCAGCGGAGTGCTGTCGTCGAGAGCTTCGTCGGGCGATTCGAGAATCTCGGTTCGAATGAAGTCACGGATCCTTGCTTTCGGATCGGAATCGGAGCTGGTTGCCTGGGCGTCCATGATGGCTGTTTCGTGTCGGGAGCCCGTCTGTGGACTCGCCCGCTATCAAAGGGGATGGACATGGGGAGTCAAGCGGGTTCTGCGAGACAAATCTTTGGTTTGAATCTCTGTGTTTTTTCGTGGGATCATAATCTTCAGGCCGTTCTGGATTTTTCTCTTTTGGCTTGGTTAACATTTTGGTCGAAAAGTTCCGTTTTTACTCGGGTATTCCCTTGCGGTGCGTGACGAATTCGTCTCCTGTCGAAATCGGAAAATGGGGGAAAAGAAACATTCGATCCGCCTGTGGGCGCTGATCCTCGTGGCCGCGGAGCTGGCGTTGGCGGCGTTCGTGATGGTGCGCTTCGAGCTGGATCTCGCGAAGCCGCTTGGCTGGGATCTGATGTGGATCGTGCCGATTTTCGTGGTGCATGCGGTCATCCCGCTGGCGTGGCGCCGCGCTTTCCTGTTGGGAGTCACCGCGTTGTTGCTGGTGCGCATTCTCGGCGGGACCTCGGCCATGTACGCCATTGCGGTGGGGCTGGCGTTGATCGGGATATGTCATCTGCCCATCGCCTTTCGCTGGAGGGTGTCGCTGGTCACGGCCATCGCAATCGGGCTCGCCCTCGCCGCCGCCCACGTGGTTCATGGCGGGCATCACCTGGAGGCCGCGATTCCGATTCTGGGCGGAATGTTCATGTTCCGGCTGGTCCTCTATCTCTACGACATCCGGCATGAAAAGCCGGGCGCGGCGACGCCCCTGGAACGGATCGGGTATTTCTTTCTCCTGCCCGCCCCGTTGGCGCCGTTTTTTCCGGCGCTCGACTACCAGATTTACCGCCGCTCGTGGTATCAGAAGCCGGCGTTTTCCACCTACCAGGTCGGCATGCTCTGGATTTCACGCGGCGTGGTCCACTTGGTTCTCTACCGGGTCATCTATCACTTTTTCAGTCCGCCAACGGAATTCGTCCATGATCTCGCCGGCGTGGCCGCCTTTTGCCTGTCGGGCTACCTGATCTACCTGCGGGTGTCGGGCCTCTTTCACGTCATCACCGGCGGATTGCGCCTTTTCGGATACGAACTGCCGGAGACCCATCACCTCTACTTCTTCGCCCACGATTTCAGCGATTACTGGCGCCGCATCAATATCTACTGGAAGGACTTCATGACGAAGATGGTCTTTTACCCGTCCTTCATGTCGCTGCGGAAATTGAAGCTGGGTCACCAGAGCCGGCTCGCGGTGGCGACGATCATCGTCTTCATTGCCACGGCGGTTTTGCACGCCTACCAGACCTTCTGGCTGCGGGGCGATTTCGAGATTCACCAGACCGATTACGCCTTCTGGGGAATTCTCGGTTTGCTGGTCGTGGCCAACAATTTGCTCGATGCCCGGCGCGGACCGGCGAAGCGCGACGAGTCGAAGTCGTGGAGTTGGAAAAAAGGACTCTCGATCAGCCTGCGAGCGTTGGGTCTTTTCCTCCTGTTCGCGGTGCTCTGGGCCTTGTGGTCGGCACAGGAATGGAAGGTTTTCGCCGATGTCATGAGCCAGGCGCAGAACGCGCCCGCCTGGCAGGTGCTCATGCTGGCGGGAATCGGCGTGGCGGTGATGGCCTTGGGAACGCTGGGCCAATGGATCGCTCACCATGGTTTCAATCCTTTCGAGGCCCACCCGGGCCTGAAACGCTCCGTGGCCACGACGGTGTTGCCGCTGTTGTTTTTCGGAATTCTCTGGCAGTGGCATTCCGCCGTGGGTATTCCGGGATGGTTGGGAGCGCGGTTCGACGTGGTCTGGGTCGATCAGCCCAACGAACGTGACCAGATCAATCGGGAACGCAGCTACTACGAAGGCCTGCTTGCCGGCGGCGCTTCGGTCGGTGCCGAGGAGGAAAAGATGACGAAAGAAGTCGTCCCGGATATTCGCGGCGTGCTCTATCAGGAACGTTTCGGACCCGCGGAAGTGTGGGGCGCCACCTGGACCACGAACCGCTGGGGAATGCGGGACAAATATTACAGCAAGTCGAAACCGCCCGGAGTCTATCGCATCGCCATGACGGGGGCATCCTACACCGCCGGTCGCGGCGTGAAGGACGGCGCCAACTTCGAGAGCCTGCTGGAGGACCAACTCAACGCGGATCATGCGGGAGTGGAAATCCTGAATTTCGCCACGTCGGCCAATTGCACTGTCCAGCGGCTCGCCGATCTCGAAATGCGGATCGTGGATTTTCACCCCGATGCCCTTTTCCTGATCTGTCACGGCGGCGAGGTGGATCGAAATCTCCGCGCCCTGGCCCGGTTGGTGGAAGAGAGGCACGAGGATTTTACCTTTCCGTTCATCGACGACCTGTTCGAAAAGGCCGGCGTGAAGCGCGGAGATCGGCAGGCCGACACGATCCGAAAACTGAAACCCCACGAAGACGAATTGATGAGCTGGGTTTACCGGCAGATCGGCGATGTCTGCCGCGCGCACGACATCACGCCGGTGTGGGTCTATCTCGCCAACACGCGGACCCGGAGTCTGGAACTGGCCGAGGAGGCACGGCCCTATGCGGCAGCCGCGGGGCTGGTGACGATCGTGCTGGACGATGCCTACGGAGGGCTGCCGCCCGAAAAGGTGGCGCTCAGCGAGAGCGATTCCCATCCCAACGAACTGGGACATCAACTCGTGGCAAAGCGACTCTACGAGAAGCTGGTCGATTATCGTGACGAGATCGGTCTCCCGTTGCCGCCCGAGTCCATTCAGATGACGAAGTTGTCAAAATCGCACTGACCCGGTCAGGTTCCGGTATCCGGCCCATTCACACTGTCGGCGGCGATCAGTTCCGCGACCAGTTCTTCGGTCTTCCAGGTTTCGTCGGTGAAGATGTGCTGGATCCGTCCCTCGGAATCGAGCACCACCGTTCGCAGGTTGTGCTGATAGGAGCCTTTCACCTCCCCGAATTTCAGCCCCACGTTCGCGCCGATCTGGTTGATGGTGCAGCAGCTATCGCTTGTGAGCAGACTCCAGGGCTGCCCCGCTTTGTGACCGTAGCCAGCCGCCCAGGCGGCCATCACCTCCGGGGTGTCGTTCCAGGTATCGAAGGAAATCGTCAGCAGATGGAATCGCTTCGGCGCCCCGGACGTTTTCTCCAACCTGTCGAGCACGGACTTGAAGTTCCGCATCATCGCCGGGCAGTACTCCGGGACCGGACAGCGGGAGAACACGAAAGTCAGCGCCACGGGCATGCCTCGAAAGTCGCTCAGCTTCACTCCGGCTCCGGTCTCGTCGACAAACTGGTAGTCGGGCAAAAGGTCGCCCTCTTTCAACAGCGGGGCGACAGGACTCGCCGCCGCATCCGAATCTCCGGATTTGATCTCTCCTTTCTCGCCAGTGTCGGTCACGTATTCGATCCATGAACGGGAGCCGCTGGTGTGGTAGTCGAAAGTGATGACGGCGCCCGGTGTCAGTCCCTCCAGTTCGCCCGCCTCCTTGACATGAAACGGCATGATCATCGCGTTCATGTAACCGGGCATTTCCTCGTGATCGATGATCACCCGCAGCGGATCGTCCGCGGGCAGTTCCTGGACGACGCCGCGGACCTGGTTGAAAACGCGTTCGTTTCCCTTTTCACAGGCGGCCAGGAGAAGGATGGGCACCAGCAAGAGACATCGGAAAGGGAAGGGAAAAATCTTGGGAGAAATCATGGGGGAAGGAGCGTTGTGGTCGGGCTGCAGGGGGAATTACGCCTCCGATCGGGAAAAGGAAATCCGTTGTCATGGTCCAGCGGTTTTTCGCCTTTCGCCCGGTACGACATCGGGTCTCCGATTGGGATTGCTTTTCACCTTCAACCTGCGATGAATGTCGGCCATGAAAATGATCGTCGTCTCCGCCT
>JAGRPB010000273.1 GCA_020439945.1 Verrucomicrobiia bacterium | reverse complement strand
GACCGAATGCCGCGAAAAATCATTCCAATCGCGGCGAGGCCATAGCAGAAGAGCTGTCCGAGAAAGGCGAGTCGGTAGAAAAAAGATTCCCGCGCCAGCCAGGCGCTCGACAACAGGCAGGCAGCGAGAAAGAACGGACCGGCGAGTCGCAGATACTTGTGGGAGATCACCTGCCACCAGGTGCGGTTTTTCATCGGCGAGAGCCACTCCGGATAGCGAAAGAGCATCTGGTAGTTTCCGGCCAGGGTGCGGATTTTTCGGCGGCGTTCCTTGTCGGGCGAGAGATTCTGCGGGTCGAAGGCGATGGCGTCACTTTCGAAAAGAACGCGGTGACCGGCCATGACGGCGTGCATGGGAATCACGACGTCGTCGAGAATGGTGTCTTCCGGCAAGGGCTCGAAGGCCGAGCGACGCAGCGCGTAGATCGCCCCGGTGCAGCCGATGACCGAGTCAAGATCTGATTCGAGTTTGCGGATCAGTCGCTCGAGTTTCCAATAGGCATCGATGCCCGCGCCGGCCCCGTCTTCACTGGCGGCGATCTCGAGATTGCCACTGACGCCAGCGACTTCGGGATCGGCAAACGCCGCGACCAGTTTGCGAATCGCGTGTCGATTGAATCGCTGACGCGCGTCGGCGAACACGAGAATTTCTCCACGCGCCTCGGCGACGCCTTCGTTTAGGCTGACCGCTTTGCTGCGACGCTCGGTTTTCTCGATGACTCGCACCGTCATCTCGCCGCTCCATCGCCTCGCCCGCTCGGCGGTGTCATCGGTGCAACCGCCACAAATCACGATCAGTTCCCGTTCACCGGCGTAGTCGCACTGAGCCAGGTTTTGGATTCGCTCCTCGATCCGATTTGCTTCGTTGTAAGCGGCGAGAATGATGGAAATTGCGGGCGGGATTTCCGGCTGGGACTTGCCTGAGTTGGCAGAAGTCTCAGCCTTCGTCCAGCGAGTCTTCGATGACGACGACTTTTTCAACCGCTCCTCAGCCTCCAATCGCCGCGCCCGGGTTCGCTGACGCCATTCGACGATCCCACGCAACAGCACCGGATACCCCACGTAGGTGTATCCGACCACCATCAGACTCAGCCAGAAAATCACGCTCATTCGCCACTCGTTTCGATCCAGAGTTTGTCGCAACTCTCCTATAATTTCCACAATTCAATTTGCGAATTTGACGAGGGCCGGAGCGAAAGCTTCGCACCCGGAATCCGCGATCTCGGCGGTTTACGAGGTGGACGACTCTCGATAGATTTGGAGAAATTTCCACTCACGTCCCTCCCCCATGAAAGCTTCTCGTCGTCATTTCCTCCGCCACTCTGCCGCCGTCACGGTCGGTTTTCTCGGCCTCGATCGACATCTCGCGACCGCCGCCAGCCAGGTTCCCCGCATCGAACCCTGGGGAGCGCTGGAAACGGATCCCCACCGCATCATCGATCTGCCGAAAGGGTTCCGTTTCCTGGTGCTGTCGCGAACGGGAGACAAGATGGACGATGGATTCAACGTCCCAGGTCAACCCGATGGCATGGCCGCCTTTCCCGGCAAAGACGGACGAGTGATCCTCGTTCGGAATCACGAGATCGGGCACGACTACGCGGACCTGACGCCTTTCAAGAAAAGCGGTGAACTGCCCAAGGATTTCGATCGCAGCCTCAGCTACGATCCCGGAAGCGACGACGAAGAACCTTACGTTGGCGGCACGTCGAACGTCGTTTTCAATCCGAAGACCGGCGAGGTCGAGCGCATGTTTCTCAGCCTGACCGGCACCGATCGAAACTGCGCCGGTGGACCGACGCCATGGGGCACCTGGATCACCTGCGAAGAGCCGGCAGATCTCGTCACCGGATCGGGACGCCGCCACGGTTATTGCTTTGAAGTGCCCGCCACGGAAGAACCGGGCCTGACCAAGCCGGTTGCTCTGAAAGCGATGGGTCGCTTCCGCCACGAGGCAATCGCGGTGCATCCTGACTCCGGTGCGGTTTACCTGACCGAGGATCGTGGCGACGGAATGATCTACCGTTTTCTCCCCACCGAACCCGGCAAGTTGGAAGCGGGCGGCAAACTGCAAGCGCTCAGGATTCTCGATCGAGATTCGGTCGACACGCGCAACTGGCCCGGCGATTCCGAGCCGTTCCCGAAACGGCAACGTTTCAAGGTTTCCTGGATGGACTTGGACGAGATCGACGCGCCTCTCGATGACCTCCGCCTACGAGGTGTCGAAGCCGGCGCCGCCAGATTTTCCCGCGGCGAAGGCATGTGGTATGGCAGCAAGGAACAGGTTGGCGAAGAGGCAATCTACTGGGCCTGCACCGATGGCGGCGAAGTCCAGAAGGGCCAAATTTTCCGTTACTTTCCCAGCCTGAACGAAGGCCAGCCCGGCGAATCCGAGCAACCCGGTGAACTGGAACTTTTCCTGGAACCAAACGACACCGACCTGCTCAAAAACGGTGACAACATCTGCATCGCGCCGTGGGGCGATCTCGTGATTTGCGAGGACACTGGTGGCGTGAATTCCGTGCGCGGCGTCACTCCGAAAGGCGAGTTCTACACCATCGGGCGCAACGGTATGAACGGCTCAGAATTCTGCGGCGCCTGTTTCAGTCCGGACGGCGAATGGCTTTTCGTGAACATCCAGAAACCGGGACTGACGCTGGCCATCACCGGTCCGTGGCAAAAATCGCTGACCGCCTGAGCGGGATTTTCCGGGTGCGTCACCGGGTGACCCGTGTATGAGTGACAAAACGGTCGCTTCGGCGCCCGTCGATCACGCTCATGCCTGTCTCTCCCCTCCAGATCGCCGACCGAACCTTTTCCTCCCGACTGCTCGTCGGCACGGGCAAGTTCTCGTCGAACGAAGCCATGCGCGACGCCCTCTAAGCGTCGGGCACGGAGATCGTGACTGTTGCCCTGCGCCGCGCCGATCTTACAGGCGGGAACGACCCTTTCGCCAATATTCTCGATTTCATCGATCCCGAGAAATACCTCATCCTGCCCAACACCAGCGGCGCGATGAATGCCGAAGAGGCCGTGCGACTGGCCCGCCTCGCCGCCACCGCCGGCTTGCCGAAATGGGTGAAACTGGAAATCCATCCCGATCCCACCTATCTCCTGCCCGACCCGATCGAGACCTTTGAGGCGGCGAAAATCCTCACGGCTGAGGGTTTCACTGTACTACCCTACATCAACGCCGATCCCGTGCTGGCGAAACGTCTCCAGGAAGAAGCCGGCACCGCCACCGTGATGCCACTCGGCGCACCGATCGGATCGAACCAGGGACTCGATACCCGCCGACAGATCGAGATCATCGTGGAACAAGCCACCGTCCCCGTGGTCGTCGATGCCGGCTTGGGAGCCCCCAGCCACGCCGCCGCCGCGCTCGAACTCGGCGCTGACGCCGTGCTGGTGAACACCGCCATCGCCATCGCGCCCGATCCAGTTGCTATGGCCACCGCTTTCAAACTCGGCGTCGAAGCTGGTCGCATGGCTTACGAATGCGGCCTGCCCGAATCCGCTGAAACCGCGTCGCCCACCAGCCCGCTGACCGGTTTTCTCTACCAGGACGCGTAGCAAAGGCGCGTCTTAGAACGGGTCTCCCGGCACGTTCCTCCCCATCGATCGCGGCGTTGCCTTTCCGCGCCGGACCGGGCAAGGTTCCCGTTCCATGAAAAACGCTCCCCGCTTTCCTTTCACTCTCCTCTTCCTGGCTCTGGGATTCGCAGTCCCGGTTTTTGCCGAAGAAGGAAAAAAGCCCGTACCGGCAACTCCCGCCGTTCCGACTCCGGCACCCCTCGCGCTTCAAGATGGCGAAACCTTGGTGTTTCTCGGTGATTCCATCACCCACCAGTGCCTCTACACCCAGTATCTCGAGGACTTCTTCTACACGCGTTTTCCCGATCGGCGCATCCGCTTTCATAATGCCGGCGTCAGCGGTGACAAGGCCGCCGATGCCTTGGCGCGCTTCGACGATGACGTGGCCGCGTTCAAGCCGAAGATCGCCCCCATTCTCCTCGGGATGAACGACGGACCATACGACGACTTCAACCGCGAGACCTTCGAAACTTACGCCCACGACATGACGGCCCTGATCGATCGCATCGAGGGCATCGGCGCCAAACCGATCGTGATGTCCCCCACCATGTTCGATCACCATCAGTTGGCCATCGACATGCAGGATCCCGAGTATCGATTCCGAAACCGCAGTTTCTCCGA
>JAGRPB010000272.1 GCA_020439945.1 Verrucomicrobiia bacterium | reverse complement strand
ACTGTCAGTTTCTGCACTTCCTCTGCCGTCAGTGCCCGGTCGAAGATCGCGATCTCATCGAGTCGCCCCTCCCAGTTAGAATCGTTGTCGCTTCGACCTCCAAGAAAGAAGCGATCGACCTCCGGCGTCATCTCCGACGGCACCGTTGTCTCGATTTCCAGCTCGCCATTCAGGTAGACCCGAACCAAGTCTCCGTCGCGGACAAACACCACCTGCCGCCATTCCCAGCGTGGGACTTTACTTTTCCCGGCCACAACCTTGGACGGATCGCTGCCGCTGAAAAAGATCAGTTTTCCCGGATTTCCCGCGCTTCCGCCGATCCCGAGATGATCCCCCGCCCGCCCGAGCCCGTGATCGTGGCCACGTGAGAAAAGCCAGCCGCTTACTTCGCGCCCGTCCGTCGGCATCCCGTTCCATAGCCACATCGATACCGAGTAGTGGTCGCCCAATCCGCCCACACGCCCCAACATGCGCGCGCCGACGAACATCGCGGCCCGGTTTTTCTCGCCATTTTCGCAGAAATAATCGGATCGAGGGCCTTCAAGAAAAAAAGTCACGTCCGGCTCATAGATCGCATCCCGGTGATTGCCCGATGAATCGACGGCCAACGGCCCGGAAAACTCGTCCATCCGCCACCAGGCCGCCGGCTTCAGTTCGTGGATCGCCTGCGCCGCGGGACCTCGACTGAGTCCGTAGCGCTTCCGGGACTGGCCACTCACCTTCTCCAGCAAACCGATGGCCGCCGCCGCGATTTTGGGTTCCGCCTCGACCTCCAAGCCCGCCGTACGGGCCGGCCAGGTGTTGTAACCGCCGAATCGATGCTGTTCCGGCGGCGGAATGTAGCCATCGCCTCCATTGGCCAGTTCGATCACCAGATTGTGTTTCAACGGGCTGGCCGCCTTGATTTTCAACCCGGTGATCGCGTAGGTCTCGCAGGGCGAAGTCGCAATTCCGATATCACCGAGTCGAATCCCCTGCTGCACGATCTCGGTGCGCTGAAGCTCGTGGAGATAGATCGCCTCTTTCGCATAGATCTCCTGCTGATCCTTGGGATCAATCCGGTCGCCCATGGCTTCCACGATCCGTTGCGCCCATTCGAGGCGCTGCTTGTCCGGCACCCGGTAGCCAAGCGTCATCCGCGCCTCCGCCATCGCCACCTCGGGGGCGTCCTGATATTCAATCTCGCCATACGCTTTCATCGCCTTGTCGAGAAGGGCGTCCGTGTAGGCCTCGATCGTAACATCCTCGCCACGTTCGCCTTCCGGCTTGGTGTAATCGCGACGCCAGATATCCCCACTGCATCCATGGGACATGATGCCGACAAAGCTCTCGCTGTCCGGCGCCACGCGATCCCCGAGCCCCTTGGCGAACAATCCGAAATAGTCCGAGCTAAGCGCCTGATCTCCAAAGTAATGCATGGAGAAATTACTCAAAATGGCAATTGGCTTTCCGTCCCTGGATTGCAGCGAAATCAGGGCCAGATCCGGGTCTTCGGGACCGGATTCGCCGGTGACGTCGTCCCATACCCGGCCGGAATGCATCTGGGCGCGAAGCGTCAGGTTGCCGAAGGGATCCTCTTTCAACCGATCGGGCCGACGAATCCACCGTCGCAACGCGGTGAATTCATTCGCGTCCACTTTCCCGAACCCCACCCGCGCCGGTTGCAGATTCGCGACCGCCTTTTCCACCGCTTCGGCGAGTTTCTGTTTGAGGAAGGGCACGTAGTTCGGATCGGCCCGCGTGCCCAACGCTCCCATGCACGAGGGAGCGCTGTGGGTGTGGGTCGCCGACATGAGCAGATGCTCCTTGGGAATCCCGGTCTTTTCCGATGCCAGCGCCTTCGCCTCATCGAGCAGGGGACGCGGCATCATGCAGCTGTCGACCACCACGATAGCGAGGGTGGTGTCATCATCCGCGATGGCGATTGCCCGCGCATTGACCCGGGTTTTCACCTGATCGGCGCTCTTGGAAAGCATCCCCCCATTCACCAGAACGGGCAGATTTTCCGGTGTCACATCGACGATGGCGGCTCCTGCCCGAAATTCCGCACGCAACCAGGTTGGCGATGCGACCAGTACCAAAGTAATCATCCACGACAAAGATGGGAAGCGTCTCATGCCGTGAGCGTATCCGGAGGAAGCGACGACCAGAAAGTCCCTGATCGGGCCACCCACGCGGCGGCGATCGCGCCATTTACAGGAGGAATTGGCAACGGCACCCTGATTAGGCATGCCGGAAGACCGTACCTCAGTCAATTTCCCTTCGCGACGGCGGCTCCTGAAGACTACGGCGGCCGGCCTTCCGGCAATTCTCGCACTTCCCGTTCTCGGCGAGGATCGCCCGCAGCGAAAGATTCGCGTCGCCGCTCTCTTGACCGCCTTTTTTTACCGCAGTCATGCGCACGTGATTCTTGAGAATTTCCTCGTTCCTTATCTTTTCAACGGGAAGGTCGTCGATCCGACCCGGGAATTTGAGGTCAGCTCGTTCTATGTCGATCAATTCGGCACCGACGAAAAGCCCGACATGGCGCGCCCTGTCGCGAAGCAATTCGGCATTCCCATTTACGATTCGATCACGGAAGCGCTGACGCTGGGAGGCGATTCCCTGGCCGTCGATGCCGTGCTTCTGATCGGCGAACATGGGACTTATCCCTTCAACGAAAAAGGCCAGGAACTTTATCCGAAGAAGCGTTTCTTCGACGAGGTCGTGTCGGTTTTCCAAAAGAACGGACGGAGCGTTCCCGTATACAGCGACAAGCATCTTTCTCACACCTGGTCGGAAGCGGAAGCGATGGCGGCAACCTCGAAACGACTCGGATTCGGTCTCATGGCGGGAAGCTCCGTCCCGCTTGCTCAACGAATTCCTCCGCTCGAAATCCCGACCGGGGCAAAAATCACGGAGGCGGTTTCCATCCATGGAGGGCCGTTGGAACGCTACGGTTTTCACGGGCTGGAAGTGCTCCAATCGGTGGTCGGCGCCCGGAAAGGCGGCGAGACCGGCGTCGAATCGGTCCAATACCTCGAAGGCGATTCCCTGTGGAAAGCCTCCGAGGCGGGTCTCTGGTCGGAATCCCTCGCCACCGAAGCGATGAAGGCGGAACTCGGTGACGACATCCCTCCGCTGCGAGAATCGCTCACCGAACCCACGCTCTCAGAAACTCCGCCCCACGGTTTCCTGTTGAACTACCGCGACGGGCTCCGCGCGATCGTGCTCAAAATCGGGAGCAGCGATATTCGGTGGAACTTTGCCTGCCGCATCGACGGCGAACCTCAATCGCTCGCCACCCGGTTTCACGTTGGCCCCTGGCACAATCGCAATCTCTTCAAGGCGCTGAGCCATGCCATTCAGAGCCACTTTCGCGAAAATCGCGCTCCCTACCCGATCGAGCGAACGCTTCTGGTTTCGGGAGCGCTCGAAGCCACCATCGATTCAAAAATCGCCGGCGGAAAACCGATCGAAACGCCCCACCTCGATGTCGCCTACCAGGCCCGCGATTTCCGCGCCTTTCGTGAAATGGGAAAAACCTGGGAGATCATCACCGAGGAAACCGAAGAACCTGAAGGCATCGAACCCGTCGGAATTCCGTGAAAGGCGAAAGGAGGGGCGACACTCCTGTCGCCCTTTTCAGTGCATCGGCGCTTAAGCCTCACGGGCGACAGGAGTGTCGCCCCTCCTTTTCTCCAGCGCCCCCCATACCTCGGGCAGATCCCAGTCCTTCAGCACGCCGAAAATCATGTGCGAAAGCGGCCACTCGTAATGTTCGTCTGTGGCGACGGAATGCCAGCTTTCCAGTTTGTCGTTGAGCGACACAGTTTTCACTCGATCGTCCAATAGTGCCGCCAACCCGCCCGGCAGGCAGCCTCTTCCCTTGCTGGCGAGATGAACATTGTTCCAGCCGTATCCGGCGAGGAAATCGAGCACCCGCAAGACATCGAAGGTCTTCCCACCGAGGTAGGGCCGGTTCAGCATGTTCGCATAGGCGGCGTAAAAGTAGTCGGCACCGTAGTAGCCGTTTGGATTGCCGCCCGCCGACTGGGGCAACGATTCACCGACGCCGCGCACGTCGCAGGCGAAGATCGGAACGTTTTCGCCTTCCTTCTCCATCAACTCACGAATCAAGGGCTCATCGCGCAGTTCCGCGTCTGACGACTCATCCGCAATCCACAACAGGACCCGTCCCTCGCCGCCTTCCGGTGCTCGTGGCGGTCGCGAGTAGAGCCGCTCATCGCCCAGCATGGTGCAGACCGCCTGGATATGTGGCTCGGTATCGACCA
>JAGRPB010000271.1 GCA_020439945.1 Verrucomicrobiia bacterium | reverse complement strand
ATCGATTCGAATGAGCTGGCCAAAAAAATCTTACCCCTGGAAAAACAATCTCCTTTCGAAACCCGCTCCCGCGGCGATGCCCTCCTCGAACTTTTCACCCAACGATTTCCCGCACCATGACCACTCCCCTCACCCACGCCGAACTGCTCCAACTCAAGCGCTGGAACACGCCCACCATCTACAACGGATGGGAACAGATCACCAAGCACGATCCCTGCGCCGACGCCTTCAATCTGGAGGAAACCCGAGACTTCATGCCGCAAATGGGGCCGATGGTGGGCTATGCGGTGACGGTGAAGATCGAGCCGAGCAATCCCGCCCATCGCGACGCCAATCCGAATGCGTGGGATGAGTATCGTCGCTATGTCGCGAGCGTTCCCGGGCCGAAAATCGTCGTTATCCAGGATCTCGACAAGCCACGGGTGATCGGATCCTTCTGGGGCGAAGTCGGCGCCAACACCCACCGCGCGCTCGGTTGCGTCGGGACCATCACCGACGGCGCGATCCGCGATCTCGATGAAATGACCAACGCGGGTTTCAAGGCGCTGGCGCGTCGGCTCTGCGTCGGCCACGCCGCCGTTCACGCGATCGAGTGGAATTGCGAAGTCGAAGTTTTCGGCCGCAAGATCCAACCCGGCCAGCTCATCCACGCCGACAAGCACGGCTTCCTGGCGATTCCTCCGGGTGATGAGTCCGGGCTGCTGGAAGCGTCGCGTTTCATGGACGGCAACGAATGCGAAACCGTCATTCCCGCGGCCCGCGGCGCCGCCGGTCTTCCCAGCGAACAGGTGCTCGAGCGACTTTCCGAGGCCGGGAAGGCCTTCGGCGAAGCCGTCAAAAAACGGTTTGGAAATCGTGGCGAATGGTAGCGGCGCGCCATCGCGTCCGGTCGAAGCGTTGCGTTGGCGCTTCGACGGAATAGCCCATATGCGGCATTCAAACCCAGGGAGATCTGCGGCATGCTTTGATCGCTGTCTCTCTCTTGTCCCGAATGCCTCGCCATCCCCGGTTGAAACTGGCCCTCACTCTTGGCCTGACTACCCGAATCACCTTCGCTCTCGCCGGCTCGATCACGGCGGCGTCGGCCGAAGATTCGGAGGGCATCGCTTTTTTCGAAAAATCAGTTCGGCCCCTGCTCGCGGCGAATTGCTACGAGTGTCATTCGGAGGAATCCGGCAAGCGGAAGGGCGGGCTCTGGCTCGACCGGCGCGAAGGTTGGCAGACCGGGGGCGATCTGGGTCCGGTGGTCATTCCCGGAGAACTCGACGGTTCCCTGCTCCTGCACGCGATTCGCTATCGTGACGAGGATCTCCAGATGCCCCCCAAGTCGCGACTCAGTGACGCCGACGTCGCCGTGTTCGAACGGTGGATCTCCATGGGCGCGCCGGACCCCCGCGACGCCGCGATCGCCGGCTCGGTGAGACGCGAAGCGATCGATTACGAAAAGGCCCGCCAGGGCTGGGCGTTTCGACCGGCCGCCAGGCCATCGGCCCCGTCGCTGCGCGATCCGACCTGGGCGGAATCTGACATCGATCGATTCATTCTCGCCGGTCTCGAAGAGAAAAACCTGGCGCCGGTGGAAGACGCCAGCCCGACCGCGCTGATCCGCCGCGTCTTCTACGATCTCACCGGCCTGCCGCCGACCCACGAGGAGATTGACGCTTTTGCCAGGAATCCCACCAAGGCCGCATTCACCGCCATCGTCGACGATCTCCTGTCCCGCCCCGGGTTCGGCGAAACGTGGGGTCGACATTGGCTCGATGTCGCGCGCTACGCCGACTCGAACGGCGGCGACCGGAATTTCACCTACTACCAGGCCTGGCGTTATCGGGACTACGTCATCGACGCCTACAATCGCGACAAGCCCTACTACGACTTCGTCAGCGAACAGCTCGCCGGGGACCTGCTTCCCGCCAAGTCACCTCAGCAACGGGCCGACCAGTTGACCGCCTCCACCTTCCTCGCCCTCGGGCCGAAAATGCTGACCGAGCGCGACAAGGAAAAACTCTGGATGGACACGGTCGACGAGCAGATCGACACCCTCGGCCGCGCCTTTCTCGGGCTCACCCTGGGCTGCGCCCGTTGCCACGATCACAAGTTCGATCCGGTTTCGCAGGAAGATTACTACGCCGTCGCCGGCATCTTTCGCTCGACCGAGGTCGTCACCGGCACCCGCAACGGCTGCGTCAATGTCGCCAGCTGGGTCGAGCAACCGCTGCCGATCGGAGGCACCAAAGAAGAGGCGCTGAAAGCCAAGGTCGATCGACTCGAACTGGCCATGCGACTGACGGTCGAAAAGGCCTACAAGAAAAAAGTCGGCGGCAAGATGACCCTCGACATGCTTCCGCTCGCCGGGACGATCTATGACGATTCCGACGCCGAGCTGATCGGTCACTGGGTGGAGTCGACTTTTTCGTCCAACCGATTCGGACCGCACTACATTCACGACGACGCCAAACACAAGGGGGAAAACCGCGCCATTTTCCGCGCCAGCGTGCCCCAGAGCGGCACCTACGAAGTCCGGCTCGCCTACAACGCCAGCGACAATCGCGCCCGCAATCTCCCGATCACCGTGGAAGCTCGCGACGCCATTCACGAGCTGACGTTTGACCAGACCGTTGCCCCGGATATCGGCGGCCTGTTCCGCACCATCGGACGTTTCGAATTCGAAAAGGGCGGACGCGCCAATGTCATCATCGGAACCGGCGGCAGTACCGGCTACGCCATCGTCGACGCGGTCCAGTTCGTCGCCGTGGCCGATATCGACCGCGAAACCGAGGCGCTCGCCGCTGCCGAGGAAAAGGGCGGCGCCATCGACCCGTTGTTCCGCATGAACGAAGGCGAACTGAAGAAGGAACTCGACAGGCTGATCGGCGAACTGAAGGACGAACCGCTCGTGATGGCCCCGCGCGACGTCGCCGAGCCGGACGACACCCACTTCCGCGTCCGCGGCGACGTCGGCCAACTCGGTGAAAAGGTTCCCCGCAATTTCCTCCGATTGCTCTACGACGGACCCACCCCGGAGATTCCCCGGGGAGCAAGCGGACGAAAGCAATTCGCCGAGTGGATCACCTCCGAAGAAAACGCCCTCCTCGACCGCGTCTACGTCAACCGGGTCTGGTATCACCTCTTCGACCGGGGCATCGTAGCCAGCGTGGACAATTTCGGACGCCTCGGCACCGAGCCCACCCACCCCGAGTTGCTCGACCATCTCGCCGCCATCTTTCGCGAGAACGGGGGATCGACCAAGCTCCTGATTCGCGAAATCGTTCTCAGTCACGCCTACCGGATCAGTTCGACCGCCACGCCGTCGCTTGCCGAGGCCGATCCCGAAAACCGACTTTTCGGACACCAGAATCGCCGCCGCCTCACCGCCGAGGAAATCCGCGACAGCTACCTGTTTCTTGCCGGAAAACTGGATCGGAATCCCGCCGGGCCCACCGCCACCCCCTACGGCGTCGACCTCGACGATCCCGTCTCCTTCGCCGACAAGCAGATGCGAACCGTCTACCTTCCCGTCGCCCGCAACAATCTCGCCGCCGAACTGGAGGTCTTTGACGCCGCCAACCCCGACCTCGTCACCGGACGTCGCGCCCGCACCACCGTCCCCACCCAGGCGCTCTACCTGCTCAACAGCGACTTCGTCGAAAACCAGGCCATGCGCATCGGTGCCGAGGCCTCGGAATCCGCCCCGCAGGCCGGCGCCGAAATCGACCTCCTCTACCAGACCCTGTTGGGTCGCGGACCCAACCCGGTTGAACGCCAGCGAGCCCTCGGTTTCATGGCCAATCTTACCGGCGGCTCCGAAGATCGGCACGACCTAGAAATCGCCTGCGGTCACCTCGCCCACGTCATCATGGCGTCCGCCGAGTTTCTCTACCTCGATTGACCGCCGATCTTCGCCGCTTCGCCTTTTTCACCCCTATGAAACCTTCGCCCACCTCTTCCTGCGGTCGCTACGATCCTCCGGCGTTCTCCCGGCGGGGTTTCCTGCAATCCTCAGCCTGCGGTTTCGGCACGCTCGCGCTTTCCGGCATGGTCGCCAGCGCCGCGGGCCAGGGCTATCATCATCGACCGCGAGCCAAGCGGGTCATTTTCCTGTTCATGCACGGCGGCCCCTCGCAGGTCGACACCTTCGACTACAAGCCCGCCCTGGCGAAATATGACGGCGAACGCCTCCCCTTCGCGCCGGCCAAGAATCTCGATCCCTCGGCCACCACCAAGGCCAAGTTGATGGCCTCGCCCTGGGAATTTCGCCAGCATGGCCAGTCCGGACTTCACGCGAGCAGCCTGTTTCCCCATGTGGCCAGGCACCTGGACGACCTTTGCGTGATTCGCTCGATG
>JAGRPB010000270.1 GCA_020439945.1 Verrucomicrobiia bacterium | reverse complement strand
AGCCACGTCGCGGGCTCGTCGCTCTCTGGCAGCGTTTTCAAGAGATCGATGGAGTCGTTCCATCGGCGTTCGACGAGATGACCGAGCGCTTGTTCATACGTCATTACGTCCTGCTTCGTGGCACCGGAACCGCCCAGGTTGACCGGTTGGACGAGTTCGTAGATCGGGTAGGATTGGCGGAAACCGGCCGGCCGGATGAAACACAGTTTGCGGAAGAGGCGCTTCGGTTCGGCCGTCTTGTGTTTCCGGAGTCGCTGAACGGTGTCCCCGGACACGAGGATCGGCACTTTGAACTCCTTCGCGATCCGTTCCAGCCGGGCTCCGAGATTCGCCACGCTCCCGAACACGCTGATGTGCCACTGCTGGCGGGGACCGGTCTTGCCCACGGCGATGCGACCGGAGCTGACTCCAATGCGGACCGCGGACATGAGCCGCTGGTGTTCCTCCTCGAATTCCGCGCGATCGGCCAGGCTCTGGACAATGGCCTCGGCGGCCGCCACCGCATTTTCTGGATGATGCTTGCTGCCCGCCGCCCATTTCGGCCAACCCCACAGGGCCAGCGCGCCATCGCCGGCGAAATCGGTGATCACGCCTTCATGATCGAACACCTTCTGGGTGATCCGGCCCACCACGTGCTGGTTTTCGCGGAGGTGAGAGAGAATTTCCTCGTCCGTGCGGGCCGTCTCCAGGATGCGGGAATGACCGCGTCGATCGGCGAACATGACCGTGCAGTCGACCATGGCAGGTTCCAGAGCCGATTGATCGCCCTCCTGCATCAGTTCCCGCAGGCCGGGCGAAAAATACGCCGACATCTGGTCCTGGATGCGCTGCTTTTCCCGGGCCGATAGCAGGCTGGCGACCAGCGAGGCGACCAGGCGGAGAAACGGCACGAAGGCCGCCGCCGCCGCGTCAAAGGACTGGCGGGTTTCCACGTAGAGATAGACCGGCCGCCCTTCGTCATCATGATAGATCTGGGCACCTTCCTCCAGCGAGGCCACCGGGATGGCCGCCACCCAGTCGATCTGCCTTCCGAGGCTGCTCTGGGTTCGGAAGGCGGCCTCGTCCTGCGCCGAAGTCCAGAGGTGAATATCCGCCGCGGTGGGATTCTCCAGGTCGAGCTGGCTGAGCAACGTGCGGCTGGGACGAAAATCCGCGCGGACCTGGGGATCGGGGTTGAGCAGGTGAAAGGTCACCTTGTCGTCCTCTTCGTCGACCGCCAGGAAGGCCGCCGAGACGCCCTTCTGGCCCGGGAGCGCGCTTTCGAGAAAGGCGCCGGCCCGGGTAAAAAGCTCCGTGTCCGTCGTCCACTCGCGCAGGACCTGTTCGGGCAGGTCGCGCTGAATCAGTTTGAGCTGAAGGCGCAGGCTGTATTCGTCGAGTTGGGCGACCTCATCGTAGTGGGTCGATCGCGGTCTTGCCGGTGCGAATTCCTCTTTCTCCACTTCGAGGTGTTCCCGGTAACCGCCGAGGGCGTGATCCAGGTCTGTCCGGTCACGGAGCCAGAAAAACGCCGAGTTCCCCTGCGATCCGATGGTGAACGCCTGGCCGGGTTCAAGACGGAGAGGTTCATCGAGTAGCTGCCGTTGCCGGGCCGGGGCGTTCGAGTAAAAGGCGTTGGGACGCTGGCGTCCGGGCAGCGCCGGCATCCGCTGGACGATGAGCTGGTCGCCCTCGCGAATCGCGAAGCAGTGGTTCCGGCTCACCAGGCGGTCGGACCACGGGATCTCGAGCATTTCCACCGCCTCATCGTCGATTCGCTCCGGACGACGACCAATTCGGACCGGCAGCGAGTCGACTTCCGTCGCCACACGCTGGGTCAGATCGTCGAGATTGACGGCAATGAGATACATTTCTCAATAATCGGGCTCCTCGCCCAACTCGTTCAAAGTCAATAGCAACGACGCCGGGGAGATAGGCTTGTAGCCCACTCGACCCGGCGTCAGGGTCAATCATAGCATTTTCCATGCACAACGGCGAGAATCGCTTCCCGGCGTCAACGCGTTAAACGCTTGTTTGAATCGGAATCTTACGTCCAAATCCGAAATTCTGGAAAGCATTCTTTACCAAATTTCGACTCATGATCCTGAACCCATGGTCCTGAATGTCATCATCATCGCCGTCACGCTTGCTTTGGCCGGATATCTCGCGTTTTCCAAGCGGTTGGAGAAGTCGGAAGGCTGGGCGGCGACCGTCACGCCGCTCGCCTCCATCATGGGCAGCGGCTTTCTCATCAGCGCGCCTTTGCTGGCGGGGGTGGTCGGAAATCTGGCGCTCATCTGCATGGCGATCCTTCTCGCGCTGGCCTACGCCGTGGGGAGCGCGATCCGATTCAACATTCGCCATTTCGAACCCATCGAAAACGATGGTCACGGTGCCGCGCAGGACATCGCCTTTCTGTCCCGCGTGGTTCTCTCGGCTGCCTATTTCATCACCGTCACCTACTACATCAAACTGCTCGCCGCCTTCCTGCTCAACGCGCTACCCTTCACCAGCGGCGATGAAGTGGCCGCCAATTCCGTGGCTACGGTCATCCTCGGAGTCATCGGTGGCGTCGGAATGTGGCGGGGACTCGACAAATTGGAGAAAGTCGAGACCTTCGCGGTCAGTCTGAATCTCGGCATGATCGGTGCCCTGCTCGTGGCCCTGGCGGCGCACAATATCGGCCTGCTTGCGGGTGGTGATTGGCATCTCCCCGACGTGTCTTCCGACATCAGCCAACACGACCTTCGCGTCCTGCTCGGATTGTTGATCGTGGTTCAGGGATTCGAAACCTCGCGCTATCTCGGGGATGAACATCCCGCCGAACTCAGGATCAGAACCATGCGGGCAGCCCAATTGATCTCGGCGGCGATCTACCTGGTTTTTATCGGTCTGGCCACGGTGTTGTTTCATGGCGGGCTCGACGCCGACGTGACGGCGATCGTCAACATGACCCGCCCGGTGGCTGTCGTTCTGCCCTTGCTGCTGACCATCGCCGCGATCGGGAGCCAGTTCAGCGCCGCTGTGGCCGACGATCTCGGCGCGGGCGGACTCCTCGAGGACATCACCCACCACAAGCTTCCGGTCCGCTACGCCTACCTGCTCATCCTGCTCGTTACCGTCAGCCTCGTCTGGGCGACGAACGTGAACTCCATCATCGCCTACGCCTCGCGTGCCTTTGCTCTCTTCTACCTGCTCCAGTGCCTCGTCGCGCTGATGGTGGCGTGGGAGAAAAGAGATCTGCCTCACCGCTCGCTCCGTATCGGGGCTTTTGGCCTCATCGGCTTTTTTTGTTTCCTCGTCTTTGCCTTCGGCCTGCCGGCGGAGTGAACTCAGGCAACCGGCACGGCCAACGCGCCGATTTCCCGGGAAAGGTCATCCTTCAGCGCTTCGCCGACGGCTTCGACGGTCCAGGCGCGGCCGGTTTCACGTTCCACCGAGGTCATTTCGACATCGGCAATGCCGCAGGGAACGATCGATTCGAACCCGGTCAGGTCGCGGCTCACGTTCAGGGCGAAGCCATGCATCGTCACCCACTTCCGCACGCCGACGCCGATGGAGGCGATCTTACGGTTTTCGATCCACACACCCGTCAATCCTTCGCGGCGTCCGGCTTTCTCGACACCTTCGCGTTTCAGAAAAACGATCATCGCTTCTTCCAGCGCGCGCAGGTAGCGATGCAGATCACAGCCATAGGCGTGGAGATCGAGAATCAAGTAGCCGACCAACTGCCCCGGTCCGTGGTAGGTCGCCTGCCCACCGCGATTGATCTCGATCACCGGATGCGGCAGCGCCTCTGTCTGCTTCAAACTCGACCGATCGCGGGTCCTGCCGATGGTGTAAACAGGGTCATGTTCGAGAAGCAACAGGGTATCATCGATCTCGCCGGCCTGGCGCTGGGCGACGAGCGATTCCTGCAGCTCCAGGGCCTTGCCATAGCCAATCCGTCCCAGCCAACGAGAGGCGAGAGGAGGCGGCGAGGAGAATGGGAACGAGGGTGAGTTGGACATTCGCCAAGTTGGAGATGAGACAATCGCCAGGTTTGTCGATGGAATCAACGAAATGAGGGCAACGGTGAAGTCTCGTGTCAAAGCGTCCCATCGGGATGCTTGATTGATAGCCCGGTCCTTCAGAGCCTGGGTGGCGAAATACCCATCGTTTTCTGTCCCGATGGGACAGAGTCGGTGAGATGGCCTGATGCCGAAACCTCACAGGGACGAGTCTTCGGGAAAAGGTGACGGGTGACGACGCGGGTTTTTTCTCGAAGCCCCTCCGGGGCTCGGGGGCGTAGGGATTGGAGGGAGGAAGGAACCGGGGGGAGAACGAAGAAGTGCTGGGTAACTGGAACGGCAAGTGGGGCGCTTGCCCCACAAAGGTGGTG
>JAGRPB010000269.1 GCA_020439945.1 Verrucomicrobiia bacterium | reverse complement strand
AGGCCGCGTTCGTAGTCGGGAAAGGCGAGCGTGTCCACCGTGCCGCCCTGGTGGCTGTCGGTGGCGTCGCACCAGACGAATTCGCCGCTCGGCATCCGGATCCGCAACACCACGTGATCGAATGCCATGGGGGAGGGCAGCAGGTCGTCGACCGCGTGTTTTCGCGCATGGGCGACACACACCGGGTCGCTCTCGATTCCGAGTTCGGCGAGCATTTGCCCGAGGAGCACCGTCTTGTCCTTGCAGTCGCCGAATCGACGCCGGAAACACAATCCCGGCTGCACCGGCCGGAAGGCGTTCACTCCGTCCTCAAGACCGAGATAGCGAATCTCGTCCTGCACGAAGTGGATCGCCGCCATCGCCTGCTCGGCCGTGGACTCGTAGTCGCGACGAATCGTTTCCACCTTTTTCGAGAGTTCGGGATCGCTCGGCAGATGGGTGAAATCGTAGTGCCGAGCGCCCCAGCGCGCCACCGCGCCCCAGTCCTCGAATTCGCTCAGCTCGATGTAGGCGAATGGCGAATACCAACCCGGCAAGGCATCCTCCACCAGGCGTGGCGGAATGTTTTCGCGTTGCCAGGTCCACTCCTCCCACGTCCCGCCCGGCATTTTGCGGATCGTGGGTTCGATGGTGACGCCGTGGTTCCGATGTTTCAACGGTGCCCGTGACGCATCACGCAGCAGGCGATAGCCGATCGCTCGCACCGTGGTTTCCCATTCCATGGGAATCGAGTCGAAAAAGACGCCATCGAAGACCGGGTTGGCTCCTTTCAGGGTGTAGTCGTATTCCACCACGTCTCCCGGCCGTACATCTTCCATCAGGACCAGCGCGGTGACATGACCGTCGAGCAAGCCGTCGATCCGTTCGTCCTCCGGGACGGTGACGCGGATCATTTCCGGGTCGAGGATGTCGATGATCTCATCACCACGGAGCAGGCGGATCCGGTGAATTTCCAGTTGCTGGTAGGAGGGATCGAACTCGATATCGAAATCCGAATCATCATGCACGCCCGCCGGGGTCAGGAACTCGGAGGCGAAGTGGTAGTATTCCTCGGAGGTGTCGGCATTCACCTGATAGTCGACCAGCCGGAAGTAGACTCCGGGCTTCGAAGGGCCTTGGAAGGGCGCGGGCGATTTCAGGTCCGGTTCCAGCGGTTTCACCCAGGGTGACGCGGGAGCGAGAGAGAAAAAAGGTTCCGCCGCGGAATGCGCCGACGTTTTCTCCGATCTGGTTGTCACCTCTGCCGGTGCGTCGGATCTTTCGGCGACCGGAGTTTCCGCCGCCCGGGCTGAAACGATGACCAGCCAGCCCGCCAGGCAGATCTGGAAAACCGGAAAGGGAGTGCAAATTCGCCTGCGATCCATGAAACTTCGCGCCAAGGATAACACCTCTTTTGTCTCGGGAACAGCGGACTCAAAAGAGGCGATTCATTTTGAGCTATCCGATCCGCGAATCTTTCGCCTGGAAAGAGGCGCCACCTCCATGGTCCTGGGGGAAAACGGAACGTGCGGTCGTGGAGTGTGGGTGGGTGCGGCGGCTCGGCGAACTTGAAAGCTTGAAATTGGCAAGGCGGGCGCTGGAGTTGATGAAGGAAATCGCGTAGACTGCCGTCGAATCGGGGAGCAACCAGGGTCTGTGTCGCGGGAGATCGACGATCTTTCGGGATGCCTGCCGGAAAAAATTCAGAAAAAGATACGGTCCGCCTAATAAAAACCGGAGAGCACCGTTTGAGGGGATGAAAGATTCGAGGATGCCTCCCACAGCCGCCGCCAATTTGGCCGAGCAAACACCGGATGCCATGGTCGAGTCGGCCCTTCGCGAGTTCGAAGGGCCGCTGACAGGCTATGTCGCCGGACTGCTCAGTGGTGACTGGGAACGCGCCCGCGATGTGGTGCAGGATACTTTTTTGAAACTGCACCAGCAGGATCCCGCGACCGTGCAGGGTCGGCTGAAAAGCTGGCTCTACACTGTGGCGAGAAACCGCTCCATCGACATCATCCGCAAAGACAAACCCATGACGGTCACCAGTAGCGAAGCCTTCGATACCCTCGACGACTGGCGCCCCGATCCCGCCGCCGAGGCGGAGCGGGCCGAACGTCACGAGGAGGTCCTGCGGCTGGTGGAGAAACTGCCCGAGAACCAGCGCGAAGTCATTCGCCTGAAATTCCAGGGCGACCTCAGCTACAAGGAAATCGCCGAAATCACCGACCTCAGCGTCAGCAATGTCGGCTTTCTCCTCCACACCGGCATCAAGCGTCTCCGCGTGATGATGGGCGTGAAGGAAAATCCCTGAATCTTTCGACCTACTCCCCAAGAACCACTCCCCAGATCGTCTCCTCCCACCTCCCAGCGCAACGATGAAATCCGAAGACCTCATCAGTCCCGACGACCCCCGACTCAGTGCCTACCTGCTCGGTGAACTGACCGCCGAAGAGTCCCTCATCGTGGAAGCCCAGCTTCGTCGTTCTCCGGACGCCGTCGCGGAACTCGCGGCACTCCGGGAGATGTCCGACCTTCTGCGGTCCAGCTTTGCCGTGGAGCTCGAAGCTCAGAATCAGGTCGCCGGACCAAAACTCTCCGTGCTGCCCGCGCCGAAGGCCGATGAAAAAGTCGTCGCATTCAGCACTTCTGACATTCCCTCGCCCTGGTCCCACCCGGCCCGCATCGCCTCCGTGGCGACCTTGGCCGCCGCCGTCGTGGTGGCAGCCGTGATGTTGCCGAAAGCGGTGACCGTCTCGGGAACCTCGCCCCAGATGGCGGCGGTGCCACCCGCGGCGGTTCGAGAAGTGGTGAAACCCGCCCCGGAGGCGCCGGCGAAATCGGTGGCTTCCGTGGTTCCCAGTGGCTCCAAAGTGCCGAACTTCGGTTACCAGGGCAGCGACAGTCCGGCCGGGGTCAGGCTCGCTTCCCTCAATTCCGGTGACTCTCCCGAGTCCCAGTTCGCCCGGCCCCTGGGGTCCGATCCCACCATCACCGAAGTGCGTTTTCTGGCCGACGATCCCATCGATTTGCGGAGCGTCCCGCTTCCCGCGGAACTCCTCAGCTATTTGCCCGAAGAGGATCGGGAACCGGAGATGGTTCGTGCCGCCTATCACGGCGAGGAAACGGCGACGCGTCGCGGTATCCAGCATCTCTATCTGGACACCGAGAAATATCCCGATCCCGACATCGTTCACAATCGCGTCGAACTGGCGGGCGGCGTCTTCCAGGTCGAAGGCGACCGCACACGCTCGCTCTACCGGACCGAGCAGCGATCCGACATGGTCGGCCGCACCTCCGTGATTCTGAAGGGCATGGTTCGTCTCGAAGCCGGTGAGGAAGTGGCACCCGCCGCTGATGAGCCCGATCCCAGCTACGATTTCGGCGTTCTTTCCGTGTCCTGGAATCCCGCTGAGGACGAGGAAAAAGTGTTCAGCCTTCCTTCCGGTGGAACCCTTCGGAAAGCCGATGTTTCGATCGGGAACGAGGTGTCCGGCGGAAACGACATCGCCGAGCGCTTCATCGTTCGCCAGAAGGAGAAATCACGTCGCGCCTTGGAGCTTGGCGCCAATGCCCGGCAATTGCTCGGCAACGGTGACGCCGCCGCCGCCGTCACCCAACTCGAGGTCGCCCTCCAGTTGCTTCCCGACGCGCCCGTTACGGCCGGGCAGCGGGCGGAATTGAGCCGTCTCCTCGACGAGGCCAACGCGGCCCTGAAACCCTGATTCGAAGGTCTTCCGAAAACGA
Organism: Verrucomicrobiia bacterium; assembly: GCA_020439945.1. Classification (GTDB taxonomy): domain Bacteria; phylum Verrucomicrobiota; class Verrucomicrobiia; order Verrucomicrobiales; family DEV007; genus JAEUHH01. The sequence continues at coordinate 655 of JAGRPB010000269.1, read as the reverse complement.
CCAAAGAGGGTCAGGTCGCCGACCCAACAGGGTTGAATTACGCTGCTGAATTCTCAACGGCCGAAGTATTTCTCCACCAGCGCCCTGTCCGGCGGACGCTGGGCGAGGCTGACGGAAAAAATCACCGTGGCGGTCACGACAATCGACCACACGATCGGGTGCAGGCCGAGCAGGTTGTATTCGCCGAAGGATCCTTTCGCGAGGTAGCCCGCGAAATAGAGCACCAGGATGGTGAGCGCTCCGCTGATCATTCCCAGCAACGCGCCATCGGCGGTCATGCGCGGCCAGTAAAGCGCCAGCACGATGGGCATGAGGAAACTCGCGCCAAGTCCGCCCGAGGCGAAGACGATGAGCGTCTGCAAATAGGGAGGGGGATTCAACACCACCAGCACGGCGAGGAATCCGACGATGATGGTGACGGCGTGACTGAGTTTTCGCATCCTTTCTTCGGAAGCGTCCGGGTTGATGGTGTCCTGGTAGATGTCCCGAACCACGCCGGATGCTACGAGAAGCAGGAAGCTGTCGACACTCGACATCACCGCGGCAAACGGAGCCGCCACCAGCAGGCCCGCCAGCCAGGGCACGCCGGCGAGCTCGGTGACATGGGCCGCCATTTCGGGCATGATGCGATCCGGATAGACCTCCATCCCTGGCA
>JAGRPB010000268.1 GCA_020439945.1 Verrucomicrobiia bacterium | reverse complement strand
GCAGTCCTCGAACACCAAATCCTCTTACCCTGCACGCACCCTGAGCGAGAAATCCAGCAACCTGACTAGCATGGCAGAAGAAGAAGCCCCAGAATTGATGACCGTGAAAGAGACTTCGGAGTATCTCCGGATTCCCCTTCCCACGGTTTACTACCTCGTGCAGCGCGGCCAACTGCCCGCCATCCAGATCGGCGGCCGTTGGCGTATCAAGCGAAGCTTGCTCGATCGCGACATCCTCAAGACCGACCAGGGCGGACAGCCCACGGTTCTCGTGGTTGATGACGATCCCGCCCTGCAAACGCTTTTCAAACAATTCCTCAAGAAGGCCGGATTCGGCCGGATCGTGGTCGGCACCGGAGCGGAAGCGATTTCCTACGCCGACAAACAGCGGTTCGACCTGGTATTCCTGGACCTCAAGCTTCCCGATATTCCGGGTGACGAATTGTATGCGAAGCTGAAGGCCAAGCATCCCGATCTCCCGATCGTGATCATCACTGGCTATCCCGACAGCGAAATTCTCACCAAGATTCTTGCCAGTGGTCCCGTGACCGTGATCAAGAAGCCGATCGAATTCGACCAGCTCAATCGCACGGTCAAGATCCTGGGCCACAAGGGCGCCGACGCCGCCTGAAGCGTCATTCAGCTTTTCTCATCAGCAGAGGAACCCACTGGATCTCTCAGTTCGAGTTCATATCAAGAAAAGCCGGCTCCCGCGAGGGACGCCGGCTTTTTCTTTGAGTTCGATTCGATAAACACCTCCTATTCCGATTCTTCTTCCTCGTCTCATACCACTTCCAAGGAATCACCTGACGATTTTCGGAGGCGGTTTTTCTTGGGGCGAGGCGCAAGAAGGGCGCGATGCGGGCATCGCAACCAACGAGCAACGAAGCATCCAGGGAAAAACGGCCCGAATCTCCGATCATCGCCGAAGGCCGATTTATCTTTCTTCCCTCTCTGAATCGTCAGGTAATTCCTTGGATTTGGTATTATTCCTCTCATTCAGGAGCCCTGCCCCCAAAAAAACAGAGGCCCGAGATCCGAGAGCGTTACCTCAGAAGAATAAGAATAAGAAGAAGACGAGGAATAAGAATAGGAGGAGAAAAAGGCCCCTTCGTGGCATTTACACCAAGACTGGTTCCGGCTGGTCCTTACGGATGCGGATTTCCTCGTCCGAGAGATAGCACCCCGGATCCGGCGCCCAGGTATCGCCGGTCACCACCTCGGCGCGAGCACGCAGCCCACCGCCGCACATGGAGAGGAAGCGGCATTCGCGACAGCGCCCGTTGAGGTATTCGAGACGATCCTTGAGACCCTCCATGACCGGATCACTGGTGTCCTGCCAGATCTCGGAGAAGGGCCGATCGCGAACGTTTCCAAAAGTGCGGAACATCGAGAACTGATCGGCGTGAACATTGCCGTTGAAGTCGATGTTGGATATCCCCACCCCACTCGAGTAGCGGGCGCCGCCATTCCATTCGGCCATCTCCTTCACCTGTTGCGCGCGGGGATGGTCTTCTTCCAGCATCTTCATGTAGAGATAGGCGGCGTCACAGTGGTTGTCGACGGTGAGGATCTCGACGTTCTTGCCACGCTCGTTGAGATCGCGGGTCCGGGCGAAAATGGTGTCCATCGCCTTCCGCGACTGCTCGGGATCCATGCGGTAAAGGTCCTTGCCCCGGCCCGATGGGCAGAGGTGGTAGAAACAGGCGCGATGAATCCCCTCGCGCTCGATCAGATCGAAAAGATGATCGAGGTTTTCGCAGGTTTCGCGCGTCAGGGTCAGGCGCAAGCCGACTTTCTGCCCGACATCGACACAGTTGCGGAAACCGCGCATGGTTTTCTCGAAAGCGCCCTCCATGCCACGAAAGCGGTCATGGACTTCGGGAAATGCGCTGTCGAGGCTGATGCCGACGTAGGCGAACTTCAAATCCTTGAGCCGCTGGGCAATCTCGGGAGTGATCAAGGTGCCGTTGGTCGAAAGCACCACGTGGAGCCCGAGTTCGCGGGCATAGGCGGCCAGTTCAAAGATGTCGGGTCGAACCAACGGCTCGCCGCCCGAAAACAGGACCGCAGGCACCTTGAAGGCGGCGAGGTCATCGAGAACCATCTTGCATTCCCCGGTGGAAAGTTCGCCTGCGTATTTCTGATTCGCGGAATCCGTGTAGCAATGCTGGCAGCGGAGGTTGCAGGTTCGCGTCAGATTCCAGACCACGATGGGCCGGCGCTCGGCCGCCGATTTTGCCACCCGCATGCGCTGGTGTTCCGGCGGATCGATCTGGGTGATGGCGCGACCGTAGCGGTGCGGAGTGCTGGGGGTTTCAAGGCCTGTGTAGAGAACGGAGATATCGATCATGATCCTCCACTCAACCCTGAATTCGGTGCCCTGCCTCGGCGTGACTTGGCGGGGTTTTCGCGAATTTTGCGGCCTGAAAACGGCCGATCATGCGATCATTTCCTCGATCACCTTCGCTTCGCGGGCAATGGTGGTCAGCCGCATGTTTGCGCCTTGGAAGGGATAGGTCAGGCGCGTGTGATCGACTCCGAAGAGGCGGAGCAAAGTGGCCTGGAAGTCATTGATGTGAACCGGGTTTTCCGCCGCATCCCAACCAATCTCGTCGGTCAATCCATAGGTGGTGCCGCCCCTGGCTCCGCCTCCGGCCATCCAGGTGGTGAAGGCCTTGGGGTGATGATCCCGGCCGCTGACTTTCTGATAGCCGGGGCGGTTTTCTCCCAGCGGCGTGCGGCCGAATTCCGAGCCCCAGACCACCAGTGTCGAATCGAGCAGTCCACGCTGTTTCAGATCGGTCAGCAGCGCCGCGATCGGCTGGTCGGCCATGGCGGCGTTGAAGGGCAGCTCGGTGTCGAGGTTGGAATGATGATCCCAGCTGGCGTGGATGAGATTCACGAAGCGAACTCCACGCTCGACCAGTCGACGCGCCAGCAGACAGGATCGCGCGAAAGTGGCGAACTGGTTTTTCCCGCCACCCCGCTTGGCGGCGACGTCGGGATCATTGCGATTCAGACCATAGGCTTCGAGGGTCGCCTGGTTTTCATCGGAAAGATCGACCAATTCCGGGGCTGCCGATTGCATCCGGAATGCCAATTCGTAGTTGGCGATGCGGCTGGCAATCTCGGGATCATGAATGTGATCGAGACGGCGTTGATTGAGCTGCTTCAGCGCATCGAGGCCCCGCCGCTGCAGGCGATCGGATATCCCGGCCGGGTTGGAGAGGTTGAGGATGGGTTCGCCCTCCCGCCGCAGGCGCACCCCTTCGTAGATCGACGGCAGGTAGCCGCTCTGCCACAGGGTCGCGCCACCGGACGATCCGCGCCCCGCCGTCAGGACGACGTAGCTGGGGAGGTTCTGGTTCTCGGTGCCGAGCCCGTAGGAGATCCACGATCCCATCGAGGGAAAGCCCCACATCGATGTCCCGGTCTGCATCAGGAGTTGGCCGGGATGATGGTTGAACTGGTCGCTCTGCATGGTGTTGATCATGCAGATGTCATCGGCGTGCGAGGCGATGCCCGGCAACAGATCGGAAAACCACATGCCGCTCTCCCCGTGCTGCTTGAACTCCCGCTGGCTGCCGAGCAGCGTCGCGGTGTCCTTCTGGAGAAAGGCGAAGCGCATGTTCTCCAGGAGTGAATCCGGCAGCTTCTGCCCATCGAGTTCCTTAAGCTTCGGCTTGTAGTCGAAGAGGTCAAGCTGCGACGGCGCTCCCGCCATGAAGATAAAGATGCAGGCCTTGGCCTTGGGATCGAGATGCGAGCGTTTCGGCGCCAGCGGGTTTGCATCGCCCGGCCCCACTTGCGAGAGGCCGCTGGTGGCGGCCAGGGCGCCATCCTCGGCCAGCAACGTCGTCAGGGCCGCGCCCCCGAGGCCACTGGCCATCGTGGTCAGAAACTCGCGGCGGGTGTTTTCGAAAAAGGATGAATGCATGGTGACCGTGGGTTTCCGCTTCATTCGCGGGTGAGAAATTCATCGAGGTTGAGGAGAATCCGCGCCGTCGCCACCCAGGCCGCACTTTCCGCGGCGGAAACGCCGGTGGCGGCATGATCACCGACCACCAACGCGGCAGTCTCGGCCTCGGCTGTGGCGTACTCCTCGCGGGCGTCCGCCAGCAGGTAACCGATCACCTGTCGCTCATCGCCATCGGGCGCCCGCCCCACCGTCCAGGCGAAGACCCGATCGATCCGTGCCTCATCACTCGGCAGATCGGTTTCCAGTACACGCCTGGCGAGGGCCTGGGCCGCTTCGTGGAACACTTCGTTCTGCAGGCTCGCCAACGCCTGAAGCGGCGTGTTGGAGCGGTCACGCGCCTGAATGGACATGCTGGCGTCCGGGCAGTCAAAGGTCACCAGGTTGGGGTCGGGCGCGGTCC
>JAGRPB010000267.1 GCA_020439945.1 Verrucomicrobiia bacterium | reverse complement strand
CTCGCCGTTACCGAAATGGATCGCTGGTTGTGTGCGTTGCCAACTTTTCATGTCGGCGGACTCGGGGTGTATGCCCGCGCCTACTTCGGGAACAACGCCGTGTTTTCTTTCCAGGGAAAGTGGCGGGGGAGAGCGGGCGAATTTGTGAGGGTCTGTGAACGACACGAAATCACGCTCACCAGTCTCACGCCGACCCAGGTGCATGACCTGGTGACGGAGAAACGATCCGCGCCTGCTCGATTGCGTGCGGTGGTGGTCGGCGGGGGCAGGCTCGACCCCGCGACAGGCGAGGCGGCCCGCGCCCTGGGATGGCCGGTTTTGGCAAGCTTTGGAATGACCGAAGCGGGCTCCCAGATCGCGACGGAGTCATTGTCCGCTCTGGAGACTCCGTTTTCGGGGGAGTGGCTTCGAGTGCTCTCGGCGTGGCAGGTTTCGACGGATGGGTGTGACACGCTATTGATCAATGGACGTGCGCTGTGTTCGGGCACGGTATGTCTGTTGAACGGCGAGGGGCGATTCAAACCAGTCGGGCTTGGGGACTCGGGTTGGTTCAAAACGAAGGATCGGGCGGAAACTCGTTCCACCAGCGATGGCGCAAGCGAGCTGCGCTTTCTCAGTCGATCGGATGACCAAGTGAAGAAACTGGGCGAATTGATCTCGTTGGATCATTTGCGCATTGAGTTTGAATCCTTTTTGAAACCGAGCGGCTTGGAAGGCGTGCTGGTCGCGCTCCCCGATGAACGGATGGAGCACCGGCTGGTCGCGGTGGTCGAGAGCGAGGGAACGGATGAGGCGGCAGCGAGTGAAGCGGTCGCGAAATTCAATCAGGCGGTCTTTCCCTTTCAACGGATCGACGAGTTGGTGATGATGAGGGCATTGCCCCGGACTGTTCTTGGGAAAGTGGCGTGGGGTGAGTTGAAACGATGGCTCGCGAAGTAGCGCGAATCCGGCGGCGGCTGGTTTTGACGGTTAGAGATGATTTTTCTAGTCTCGGCGTCGCCATGAAAAAACACCTGCTTGTGTTGTCGGTCATCGCAGTCTCTGCGGTTGCGTTGATTTCCGTGTCGGCCCGCACATGGACGCGCGCTTCGGATGGGGCGCAGATCGAGGGTGAATTTGTCCGCATGAAGGACGCCAATACGGTCTACATCGCCCGCGAAGGAGGCACGACCGTTCAGGTGCCGCTGTCGGCTTTGACGGAAGCGGATCAGACTTTCATCAAGACGAAGATGGTGTCGGTGGATTCCTCGGAAGTCGTTCAAAAGTCGGAGGCTCCCAAGGGGGAAACCGAGGTGACACTCTCCGGCGTGCATCTGTGCTGCGGAGGCTGCAAGAAAGGGGTTGAGAGCGCCATCGAGGGGATCAGCGATCTCGAAGTCGACATGAGCGGCGACAGTATTTCCCTGAAGGGCAAGAGCGGCCGGGACGTGCAGAAGGCGATCGACGCGATCGCCGCTGCCGGTTACTACGGGGAATCGGACAACGAGTCGGTGGCGATCGCGGCCGCGAAGGCGAGTGATGACGAATCCGATTCAGTGACCGTATCCGGGGTCCATCTCTGCTGCGGCAAGTGTGTCGGCGCCATCGACGATGTGGTCAAAGCGCTCGGTGCCGAAAAACACGATGCGGAAAAGAACGCTTCCTCCTTCACGATCACCGGCAAGGGCCTGAAACCGAGCGCAGTGTTGGCCGCCCTGCGCAAAGAAGGGATGAACGGGACGGTGAAATAGTCAGCATTTGTTTCGCCTGGGTTTGCGACTCCTCAGACGAGGGAGCGGCGCGTCGGAAGGCGCGCCGTTTCTTTGAAGGGTTATCTCACCTTCGTTGGAGCAGACTGGTTGACGGAACTGTTTTCCACTCAGGTCGAGATGGTTGTTCCGGGATCCTGAATGGTAGTATGACCGGCTCGGCCTGTTCCCTGAAATTGGGATGCTTTTCGATGTCGAGGTTGAACGGGCGAGCGATACTGTTTCCTGCGAGATCCTCCAGCTTTGCATCGATGATGAGTTCATAACCTCCGGGCTGCCAGGGTTTCGGAAATAGTGCCTTTAGCGGGAACTCTTCCTCAGGAGTGGCGAGTTCAAAAACGGATTCATTCAGAGCGTATGATGCCTTTGTGGTTTTGTCGGGCGTAGTCAATTGGATGGTAAATTCCTCCCTGCCTCCATCTTTGCGGCAATGAATGGAATTCCGGACGCTGGCGGCATCGAGCTTGTCACCGGTTCGCAAGACAGGAACTCCATCCATGATTTCGATCGTCCATTTGTTCGGATCGGGTTGAGTAGAATCAGGAGCTTCCGCTCTGAAGCGATAAGATCGCGATTCTCCCAACGGTTCGCCGTTTTCCATGGGCCATTTCCCCGAGACCTCCAGTCGGTAGTTTTTTCCTTCTTCCAGAACCGGGCCTATCTCAACATTCAGATTCACGCCGGGCTTTTGGCGTCCAGGATGCAGCCAGACGGTCAGGCGGGTGAAGGATCCATCCCACAGTTCGATTTCTCGAAACGGTTCCCGAACTTCTGCGATTTCCCTGCCGCTCTCGTCAATTTCAATCAAACGGAGGTAGCGGAATACGTCACCACGCTCCATCCGTTGGCCAAAATGGAGATAGAACTTGAGATGGTTGGCCGGAAGCTCGGGAAAATCGGGTTCAAATCGGAGTGGAGGGAGCAATTTTCGGTAAACCTCCGACCGCGCGACCGAGGTCATGCCAAAAGCGATCAGCAAAAAGAGTAGTAATCCGATCCTTTCTGATTTCACAGCAAGGTCACCAGTTCCACCGCGTGCGGCGCGTCGGCATTGTCGGGATCGGTTTCGCGCATCACGACCACTTCGGCGTTCTCCAACTGGCTGACGATCACGGCGCCGAAGAGCGGTTCGACGACCTCGATCCCTTTGGCGTCGGGACCGGAGGGCGCCTTCACGTTGCGCCGCGGCGCGTTCTCGTTGGTTTCGTCGGGAGCCTCGGCGTCGAGATAGTCCATCTTCACGCGGGCCGCCCAGTATTTGCTGGGACCGAAGGTGTTGTCCTTGAAGCGCTGGGTGTTCGTGACCAGCCATTGTTCGCCGTCCTTCTCGTAGGTGAACATGTCGCGAGGACGATTGCCGCTGCCGAGTTCGATCACGCTGGTGCCCTTCACCTTGGCTCCGCTCTCGAGCTCACTGAGGGGAAACTTGGCGATCGGGGTGCAGGCGAAGGCGCCGACGATGTAGAATTTCCCATCTTCCTCCCAGGGAATGAAACTCTGGATGGGCGCCTTGGTTTCCCAACGGCGATGAGACACGTGATAGGTTTCGGCGGAATAGAACTGGGCGTTGACGCCGTTTTCGAGAGGGATCGGAATCTGGTAGATCTTGTTGGCGAATTCCTCAGCCGACTGGCCGGCGACGATGACGGAGTGGTCGCCCCAGGCCAGGTCGGTGACATTTCGGAATTGGGCGTTCTCGGCGGTGGGCAAGGTCATCCTCACATAGGGAGACTTCGACAAATCAACCGAGGCGATCCCTCCGTCGGCATTCAACGCGAGAATGACGGGTCGGTTGCCCGGCTGGGCGTTGACGGAAAAGTAGATCTTTCCGGACGCGGGATTCACCGCCATGTCGATGATGGTCAGTTTTTCCGTGCCCGCCGCTTTCGCGAGGGCCGCCTCGATGTCATCGACCCGTTTCGACAGTTTCACCATCGGACCGGTATCGCCGGTGTCTACGGCCACGACCGAGGCGGAGCGGGGATCGGAAATCAGCAGCATTCCGGCGGGACCGAAAGCGATTTTCCCGACTGAGGACAATTCGAGACCACCGGATTCCGGTTTCTTGAAATAGGAGCGGGCGTTTTCTTCGGCGATCGAGTTCGACAAAGCGATCGCGGCGAGGGTGATGGTGATGAACGAGGCGAGGGTTTTCATGAGGAGCGAATTCGCGGGCAGGATGGCAGAAACGGGACCGTGATCACAAGCTCAGAGAGGCACGCGAAAATGGTCCCCGCTTTCTTCCTACTCTTCCTTTTTCTCGGGCTCACCGTCTTCGCTCATCGAGTCGCGCAGCTCGAATTGCTTTTTGTTCCAATGGAGTTTCTCGCCGACCTGAGTCACGTAGTTCCACGGTTTTTTGTCGGCGGTATAAACCACGAGTCGCGAGTTTTCCGCCACCATGGCGGCGGCCTGCGGCACATCGAGAAAGCGGAGAACGTTGAGGTAATCGGGTCCTTCCATGTGACTGGCGGGCGGGTCGTGGAGATCGAGGCGATGGACCTCCGGCTCGAAAAGCGAAGCATAAAGAGTGTCGATCGCCATGTCGCCGTGGGATTGAAGCCACAGCTGCGGTCCCTCCATGCCCTCGATCGAACGCAGTGCCTGCATGCCGCGCCGGATGTCCCAGACCCGGGTGCTGT
>JAGRPB010000266.1 GCA_020439945.1 Verrucomicrobiia bacterium | reverse complement strand
TCGGAGCCTGCGAGCCGGTGGGTGTTGGCGGAATCGATTTGCAGCCGACCAGCCAGCGAGCCGGTACGACGATAGAGGAGTTGGAAGATCCCGAGTTTCCCGCTCTCGGTGACCGGCGCGGAGAAGCGAACCCGCGTGCCGTCCGCGAGGAACAGACCACCCCGGGCGAGACCGCGCGCGTTGATCGAGAATCCACCGATGCCATCACCTTGGGGAATCGCCGGATCGCCGATGGCTTCGCCGGGCAGCGTCAGGGCGAGGGTGTGATTGCCAGCCAGCTCTCCCGGATCTGACAGGGCACCTTCGCCGGTAAAGTCGAGATGGTCGCTCTCGATGGTGACCTTGCCCGAGAGCGTGCGGGTGGCTGGATTGATGGTCATTTCCAGGAGGACCTCCGGCTGATTGCGTTTCCGGATGGTCACGGTGGCGTGGGGATCGACGCCTTCGGCGGTGATCCAGTTTCCGCGGATGGGCAGTCGCTTTCCTCCGAGTTGGAGGAAGCCGCTGAAGGTCGCCAGGCGATTCGTGACCACCTTCATCCAACCGCCGAGATCCTCGTTTAGCGCTGGATCTCTCGGCAGGATCGCTTCGTAGATTCCCTGGGCGGCTTCGGTGAAAGGTTGCACCTCCAGATCGACGATCACCGGCGCTCCACTCGAACCGGCGGTATTGAAGGCGGTGATCCTAACCGGGAAAGTTCCCGCTTTGCGTGGGCGACCGACGATCTCCAAGCTGCCGCGCGGAACGCGGAGACCGGTGGGAAGGCGGGCGACCGAGAAGCGGGTGGGATCGTTGAGCGCGGAGAGCGGGCCGCTGTAGTCCTGCCCCACGATAGCGACCGGGAGCGATGTGGTATTGACCACCGGACGCTGAATCACCGTAAGCGTCGCAGGATCGCTGGTCACGCTGCCAGCGCCATTGGAGACGCGAACCGAGTAGATGCCGGCATCCGCGCCCTGAGCATTGCGGAAAAGCAAGGTGGTGCCGGTGGCGCCCGCGATCGCTTTGCCAGCCCGTAGCCACTGGTAAAGCAGACCGGAGCCCGAAGCCCGAACGACGAGGCTCGTCGAACGCCCCTCTACCAGCGTGCGGTCCACCGGCTGTAGATCGATGCTCGGAGCCGGGTAGATTTCCACCGCGACGATCCGGCTCTGGGTGTCGCCCTCGCCGTTGGAGATGAAAGCCTGGTAGTTCCCGGCGTGGCTCGCATCGACGCCCTCGATTTCCAGGATCGGGTCCGTTTCTCCGTCCAGCAGGGTGCCATTGTGATACCACTCGATCGTGACGTCAGCGCCGAGAAATTCCACCTCGAGCCGCAGCGTTCCGCCCGGGGCGACCGCCGTGTCGCCGGGATCGGTGACCATACGGGGCACGCCATTGTAGGCTGCGGGATCGGGATCGTCTCCATCGAGCACCCCGTCGAGATCCACGTCGCCCCCGAGCCGGTTTCCCTGTCCCGGATAGACGCCGAGGAAGGTCACGGTCTCGGTGCCGGAGAGGCCATCCAACAGGGTTGAACGCGCGACCTGACCCTCTTCACTCAGGTCGGAGCGGTAATTCTGCGTGCCGCTTCGATAGAGCCAGCGTCGATCTTCCCCTTCAAAAACGCCACGCACCACCACCTCGCAATCGCCGGACGCGGCCCGGGTTTCGAGAAAGGCGATTTCGTCGAGCACGCTTTGGTCGGTTCGATTGACCGTCGAAACGGTGATCCCACGACCCACGGCCGGCGCGGTCCCTGTGTCGTAGCACAGCAGGAAGGCGCTGACGTCCTGTAGTTCCTGGATCGTGCTGAGATTGTCGAGCACGTAGGGGTGCCCGATCGGCATCTCGAAACCGGTGCCGTCATGGAGCAATCCATAGCCGCTGGGTGAATCAGCCCCGGTGCGGGGATCGAAGAAAGGGCGCTGATAGACCGTTCGCAGCGTGGCCGTCTTCACTGGTTGCTCCAGACCAGCTTCCTGCGGCAGGTCGATATTCGCGTCCGAGCCGTTCGGGTAGGCGTGGCAGGTGATGCAGTGGGATTTGTTGTGATCGTTGAAGAGATCCCGACCGGCCATCGGATTGCCCGAGCCGAGGCTGGTGGGAAGGCTGCGATCGGGATTGCGGTTCGGATTGGGATGATGACGGATCGTCATCAGGTAGGCCGTCAGGTCATCCATGTCGTCGTCGTCGATCAGCTCGCCGCCGAGGAGATTGGGAAAGGTGGGATTGAAATCGGCGATTTCCGCCCGGTCACCCCGCCAGTGAAACGGCGCTCCACCGCTGAGACCACGCAGGGTCTGGGTGACCATGGGGCCTTTCATCGGGTGCATCACCCGGGTGCGCGGGGTGGTGTCATGGATCGAGAGATTCGCGCCGAGGACGGTCTGGAGTTCGCCGTTCGGGTCGCCGAGATCCCAGGCGAGTCCGTCGCGGTCGGCGTCGATATGGCAGAGGCCGCAGGAGACGAGCCCGTTCCCGCTCTGCCGCGCATCGAACAGGTAACCGCGTCCGGCTTTGACCGAGGGCGGCAGCGGCTCGTGCCCGCTGAGACCGATTTCATCGATGACCGCGGGAGTGGCGGCCTGGGTGTCGATGACGCTGAGCGTTTCACTGAGCTTGTTGAGAACGTAGAGCCGACCACTGGTGGCGTGAAAGGCCAGTCCTCGCGGCCCCCGCATTTCGTCGGAATCACCCGTGCCGCCGATGCGCACATCGATTCGCTCGACAATGGAGCCGTCGCTGGTGTCGATGCGGGCGATGCGATCGCTGGCGAACGCGGCCGTCCAGAGGTGCGCGCCACCGGGTTCGAAAACCAGGGCCGTGGGCTGCGAAAGCGCGTTGGCCGCGGCGGTCGGATTCGGGAGCAGGTCGAGATCGACGCCCGGATTCAGGTCGTGAACCGTGGGTGTGCCGGTCGAGAGATCGATGTTGGCCAGGCGACTGAGAGCGAATTTTCCATTCAGATCCGGCTCGAAGCGGATCAGGTTCTGCGACTCGGTGTGGCTGGTCCACAGCTTGGCGCCGTTGGGTGAAACCGCGATGCCGAGGAAGTTCGTGCCGATGCCGTCGAAGTAGCGCTGCACGGCGAGGGTGGTCGTGTCGATCTCGGCCAAGTCGTGATCGAGGACGGTGTAGGCGATGCGTTCGTCGCTGGCGGGAACGATTTCAGTGGTGCGGGGTGCGTCGGGGAGAGCGGGATTCTCGGGCGCGGGAGGCGTCGGAGCCAGTGAGCGAGGCAGCACGGTGGTGGCATTGCCGGAGTGCAGAAAACAGACGAAAACCTTGTCGCCGGAGGGGCTGGCGGCGAGTGCGGTCGGATAGAGCCCATCCAGCGGGATGGTGTCGAGCACTGCTCCGGTGGTGACATCGTGGACCCAGATCTCATTGAAACGGGCACAGGAGACAAAGGCCTTTCCGGCGGCGAATACCACATCGGCGGGCTCGTCGCCGGTGGGAATGGTGGCGGCGGCGGCTCCGGTGCCATCGGAATTGAGGAGGACCACGGTCAGGCTGTCCGACACCTCGTTGACCACCCAGATCTCGCTGTTGCCGCGGGCACGGACGCTGACCGGCTCCAGACCGACGGGGATTTCCGCGACTTTCACCGGATCGGCCGAGCTGCCGCTGACATCGAAGACGCTGATCGATGCCGCCTCGGAGTGAACGGCAAGAAGCCGGTTGCCATCCGGCGTCAGCGTGAGTGGATGCGTCTGGCGCGCCTCGAACCCCGCGTAGGAGGCGGCTTCCTGAGCCAACCCGTTACGGGACGCGAGATTCATCGCAAACATCGCAACGAATAGAAGGAAAGCGTTGGGGATCTTGGAGGTGAGCCGCGACATGGGAAAAGAGGGAAGGTGAGAGGGGGAGAAAATATCGGAGGGGATTCGCCCGCCAGCCGCGACAAAGCATGACTGACGGGCGGCCGCACGAGGCGGCGGTTTTCCGGCATTGCTGACCCCGATTGGGTACCGGAAATGGGGAGGAGATCCCGGAGAGGTGACCGTTCCGCCGGCTCAGTAGCTCTGAAGCCGTGGAGACGTCATGGGACGTGCGTAGTTCTTCTCCTGGGAGAAGAGATGCGGCTACCAGTCGATGGTAGGCCGTCGAGAAACCATCCCGGGATCAGATGATCGCCTCGGGCGGCGGTCCATCGGGAGAGTAGTGGCGCGTAGTGCCGTGCAGGTCGAGCTGACCCGCGGGAAGCCGAGTGTCGTGAGGAGAAAACAACTGAACTCTCGTGGCCTGACAGATCTCGACTTTGAGCTTCGAGCTTTCGTTCAGCGGTGGCGCCTCTGGACTGTCGTTTTCCTGCGAAGCTTTTTCCACCGCGTGGCAGAGCGGGCAGGGGTGATCTCCGTCGAAAGTCTTGCCGAGTCCTTCGCTGACGGAGCCTTCCTCGATCGAGTAAGTGACC
>JAGRPB010000024.1 GCA_020439945.1 Verrucomicrobiia bacterium | reverse complement strand
TGTTGTGAAGTTCGTAGGCCTGGGCCACACCTTCCTTCATCAACTGGTCGATGCCGGTCCGGAAGCGCTTGTAGTTGGTCGTGTCGTTGTTGAGGATGTAGGCGAACACCTCCGGGGTGAAGCGCGGCATTTCATCGTAGCGAATGCCGGAATCGGTCGTCAGCGTGTCGCCGATGAGGAAGTCGTTGTTGCCGACCAGGGCGAGGATGTCCCCGGCCACGGCGAGGTCGAGCGTTTCGCGATCCTGACCGAAAAGCCGCTGCGAGTTGGAAAGGCGGACGCGCTTGTCGGTGCGCGGATTGAGCACCTGCATGTCGCGCTCGAACGCACCGGAAACGATGCGAATGAAAACCGCACGGTCCCGGTGCTTGGGATTCATGTTCGCCTGGATCTTGAAGACAAATCCGGAAAACTCGGGATGCTTCGGATCGATCGGCTCGTCGTTGGACAGACGATGTGCCGGCTCCGGAGCCAAGGCGATGAAGCGCTCCAGCAAATGCTGCACCCCAAAGTTGTTCATCGCGCTGCCGAAGAAGACCGGCATCTGTTTCCCGGCGAGCACGGCGTCCATGTCCAACTCTTCCGTCACCCCGTCGAGTAGTTCGATTTCCTGCTTGGCGATCTCGTGAAGGTCTTCTTCCAGCGCCTCGCGAACTGCCGGATCGTGAAGGTCGCTGACTTCGATGGGCGCGCGGAAGGCACCGCGGCGAGTGCGCTCGAAAAGGCAGACCTCGCTTTTCTCGCGATCATACACGCCCCGGAAACGGGGGCCGTCACCAAGCGGCCAAGTCAACGGCACCGGTGGCAGACCGAGAACCGTTTCCAATTCGTCGATCAGTTCCAGGGGCGGACGCGAGGGCCGGTCCATCTTGTTGACGAACACGAAGATCGGCACTCCGCGACGGCGGCAGACTTCGAAAAGTTTCAGCGTCTGAGCCTCGATCCCCTTCCCCGCGTCGATGACCATCACCGCCGAGTCGACGGCCGCGAGCACACGGTAGGTGTCCTCGGAAAAGTCATGGTGACCGGGCGTGTCGAGCAGGTTCACGCAAGCATCGCCGTATTCGAATTGGAGCACGGTCGATGAGATCGAAATGCCGCGCTGCTTCTCCATTTCCATCCAGTCGCTGGCCGTGGCACGCTCGTTCTTGCGGGCCGTCACGTTCCCCGCCAGTTGGAGCGCGCCCCCGTAGAGGAGCAGCTTCTCCGTCAGCGTCGTCTTCCCTGCATCCGGGTGCGAAATGATCGCGAACGTGCGGCGTCGCGCGATTTCCTTCGCGAGTTGGGCGGGCGTGAGAGGGGCGTCAGACATGAGGGTAGCGGAAACTACATGAACGGTTCCAGACCAATTTCAATTCTTGTCTTCTATCCGGTCTAGGTCTAATCAATGCACTCGCTTTAATTCAATGTGTGCCCGTAGACCCAACGTTTTCATCGGATCTTCTTCGGAGGGACTTGAAGTCGCTGAAGCAATCCAATTAAATTTGGATAACACATGTGATGTGAAAATCTGGCATCAAGGAGTTTTTGGTTTGATGCGAGGGACCTTGGAAGACTTGGTTAAACAAATGGATTCTTTCGACTTTGCTATTCTCGTGCTCACTCCAGACGACTTGGTGACGAGTAGGGGATACGACAGCCAAAGTCCAAGAGACAATGTCCTTTTCGAGTTTGGTCTGTTTGTCGGGTCTCTTGGCTTGGAGCGAACATTTGGGATCTGCGAAAGGGGAGCGAAAATCAAAATTCCTTCAGACTTAGCTGGGGTAACTCTCGCAAAATACACGATGCACGCTGATGGCAGCTATCACTCTTCTTTGGGAGCACCGTGTACAAAGTTCAAAGAAGTAATCAAACGATTGGGTCCTCTAGAAAGAAGCCAGTCCGAGATTGGAAATCCTGTTTTGACCATTCACGAGGAAAAGGTTGTGAAGATCTGCCTTGATAATCTTTCGGCTGGAACACAAGAAGTGCCCCTTAGCCAAGTTGAAGAGATCTTAACGCAGTCAGGATATTCAGTTCCGGAAGTTTTGGACCTCTTAGAATCGCTCGAACAGAAAAGGGTCCTAACTGTCGTGGAAGCCGAAGGGGATATTGTGGAATTTCCGTTCATATACATAGAAAAAAGGGCTCTAGAGTTTTTTTAGAATTTCAAGCACCACTTTCCTGAATTCAGTTAAATTTTATAAATTATCAAACTAAATGTTTTATTTAATTTGTTTAAATTTCTCTTGCCCGAAGGTCATGTTGCGGACAGCATTTACCCGTCCCAATGCGATCTGTTGACGAGATTGAAGATGAAGCTAGAGACGTTCTTTTGAACGCTTTCAGGGTTCGCTTTGGTGACGTAAAGGTTTCATTCGAGGAGAAACTTCAATTTTTGAAGAATGCCTGCGCACAGGTCGCCGACCTTGAGAATCTCCTTGTCTTAGATGTTCCTCACAGTCACCTGCAATCAGAAGGTTATTCAGGAGGGTCCCATGATTGGCTTGGTCTGATTGATCTCACGAGTGATCGGATTTTGCTCAATGCTGATCAACGCGAAAGGAACCAAGGTCGATATCGATTCACATTCGCACACGAACTTGGTCACTGGTTCCTTCATCGGAATCATTCAGGCGGCCTTTTCAGGGAATACCTTTCAGGAAAGAAAAACTCGGTAGAGAAAGAAGCAGACATCTTCGCATCGTTCTTCTTGATGCCCACGAAGCTAGTGGTTCAAGCATTTCATTTGCGTTTCGGAGGATGCGACGACTTCGGCAGATTTATGCAGATACCTCAAATCGTCGGTGGTAACGAAGGGCGCATCTACCAAGACCTTTCCGACGAACGAAAAGCGCTCCTTTGCGCCAAGTCTACTACGAATAAATTCGATCGGGAATCGTTGGCCAGGATGTTTCAGGTCTCGGATACCGCTATGGCTCGCAGACTTTTCGGGCTTGGACTTTTCTGAGCGAGCTTCTTTCCTCAACTCACCCCGGCCAACACCAATCGCACCGAGTCCACCCGCAGGCGGGCCTGGAGCAGGTGCTCATCGAGCGAATCGCGTTCTTCCTTCAACGCCGCGATTTCTGATTCGGGAACCGGGTGACCCATCTCGCGGAGCTTTTCGAGTCGGGCCAGCTCGGCGTCGAGCTGTTCGTGCATGGCTTTGGCAGCGGCTTCGCGGAGGACGACGGCCTCCTTCTCGGCGATGCCTTCGGCGGCGGTGAGGATCTTGGGTACCATGGCCTTGAGCGGCGCGGCCTTCTGCTGGAGGAACCCGGACGGTCCCGGAACGGCCTTGCCCTTTCCGAGGAGTTTGGCTTCGGGCGACTGGGTCTGGTCCTTCCCATCGTGATCGACCACGACGCGCAACGGTTGGGGCGGCAAAAAGCGATCGGCGTGGAGTCTCTCGGGAGCGATGCATTCGAGGACGCAGACCACCTCGAGTAGCAGCGCCTGCTTGCGGGCGCCGGCCACGAACACGAAGGCCGCGTTGCCGCGCTCGGACGCGAGGAGCATCTCCGTGGCGCTGGTAACCATGGGGTGATCCCAGGTGAAAAAGCCGAGTTCTTCGCGAGCGAGCGCCTGGTCGCGATCGAAGGTGATCGACATCCCCTCGGCCGGCAGGCCGGGGAAAACGTCGGCGGAAAACAGGTGCTCGGGCTTCAGCAGGTACTGCCGGTCGCGCAGATCTTCGACCGTGACGCCAAAGTGATCGAAGAGTCGCAGCATGTATTTCTCCAGCTTCCAATCGAGATCGAAATCCTCGATCTCCACCACGAGACGCTCACCCTGGTCGCGATCGAAGGAGCTCATTTCGAGCAGGTGATCGCGCCCGGCTTCCAGGTCCTTGTCGAGCTGTTCCTTGAAGGCGCGAGTGCGGTCGAGCAGATCCTCGCGCGCGTCTTCCCAGTTGCCGCTTTCGGCGAGTTGGGAGATCTCGTCATGGAAGGCCTGGTGGATCGCCGAGGAGCCATGCAGCGTCTTTTCAAAGGCGCCGACTCCTTCGTGATACCAGTGCGCCCACAGATCCTCCGGCGAGCCGGGCACGTAGGGCGCATGGATGTGGATGTCCGCAGTCTGACCGATGCGATCGAGCCGCCCGATGCGTTGCTCCAGCAGGGCGGGATCGTCGGGCAGATCAAAGAGAACGAGATGGTGGGCGAACTGGAAATTGCGCCCTTCGCTCCCGATTTCGGAACAGATCAAAAGGCGGGCGCCGCCATCTTCCGCAGACTCGGCAAACCAGGCGGCGTTGCGGTCCCGCTGGAGCAAGCTGAGGCCTTCGTGGAAAAGTGCGGCGGTGGCGCTGATTTTTTCGCGAAGCGCTTCCTCGATCTGCTCGGCCAGTTCGCGGCTGTGACCGATGAGGAGGAATTTCTCTTCCGGCATCCGCGTCAGCAGATCGGCGAGCCAGTCGATCCTGGCTTCGAAAGCGATGGCGTCATCGGCGACGCCGGGCTCGACATCGAGCGGCCAGAGATGGGCGACTCGCTGCGGAAAGCCTTTCAGCACCTGGCGCCGGTTCCGGAACATCACCCGACCCGTTCCGTGCAGGTCGACGAGTTGGGCGGTCAGTTCGGCGCGATTCTGGTGGGTATCATTTTCGGCGAGGCTCTTGGTGGCTTCGGGCCCGAGCTTCTCTTCCAGCAGCTTGAGTTCCGCCTGGGTCAGCGATTCTCCGGAGCGAAGCTGATCCGCCAATCGCGAAACTTCCTGGTAATGATCCGACTCCTTGATGAACTCGTCGAGATCCGAAAAGCGATCGGGATCCAGCAGGCGCAGCCGCGCGAAATGCCCCTCGCGTCCGAGCTGTTCCGGCGTGGCCGTCAGCAGGAGCAGTCCCGGTGATTTCTCGGCGATCGCGGCGACGGCATCGTAGCCCGGGCTGGACTGGCTCGGCGACCACTCCAGGTGGTGTGCTTCGTCGACGATGACGAGGTCCCAGTTCCCTTCGGCCGCCTGCCCGGCGCGCTTCGGGTTTTCCGCGATCCAGGAAATCGGCGCGATGACGAGTTGATCATCGAAGAAAGGATTGGCGGGCGGCGCCTCCGTTTTCTTTTCTCCCTCGGCATCCGTGCTCGATTCAATCGAAACGGCGCGTTCCTCGTCGTAGATGGCGAAGGAGAGGTGGAAGCGACGAAACAGTTCCACGAACCACTGGTTCACCAGCGCATCCGGCAACAGGATCAGGACCCGCTGGGCGCGACCGGAGAGATGCAAGCGGTGAAGGATGAGGCAGGCCTCGATCGTTTTCCCGAGCCCGACTTCGTCAGCCAGCAAAACGCGGGGAGCGATGCGGGACGAGACCTCGTTGGCGATGTAGAGCTGGTGCGGGATCAGCGAGATGCGGCCGCCGACCAGGCCACGGGCCGCATGCGAGCGGGCCATGTGTCGGTTTTCCAGTGCCTGTTGCCGAAGACGCCAGAGATTGGGCTCGTCGATATGGGCGGCGAGGATGCGCGACTCCGGTTTCTGCACGCTCAGGGTGTCGAGCAGCTCGCTCTCCGGCATCTCGTTGCCTTCGGCATCGATGTAGATGATGCGCTTTTCATCCTCGCGAATCTTGGCGACGACGAAGGTCTCGTTGGCGTGATTCTTGATCGTGTCGCCCGGCTCGAAAGCCACCCGGCGCAGCGGCGCGCTGCGGGCCGCGTAGATCAGCGTCTCGTTCGCGGCCGGGTAGTAGACCTTGACCTGGGAGAAATCGCAGGACACCACCAGGGCGAGTCCCAGCTCCGGCTGCGTTTCACTGATCCAGCGTTGACCGGGGGCGAAGAGGCGAGGGTCGGATTGGGCGGCCTGGTGGCGGGAACGTTTCATGCAGGAAGGAAAAAATCGGGAACAGGGTCGAACGTCAAAAGCGGGCAGGCACCTTACCCGGATTTTCCCGAAGGGCGAGCGGATGAATGCGAGAAATTTCGGTTCCCGACAGCGACCGCGGAACCGCGATCTGGAAAGTGCCCCTCAATCGACAATGGACCGTTCAGCCTTCCACCTTTTCCCGCAGCACCATCTCCAAATAGGCGCGGTATTCCGGGCTCTTCGTTGTGGAGATCACCATCTCGAACTGGGCCTGGTCGATGAATCCCATGGCGAAGGCGATCTCCTCGATGCAGGCAATCTTGTAGCTCTGCTGATTCTCGATCGTGGCGATGTAGTGGCTCGCTTCGAGCAGGCTCTGCGGCGTGCCGCTATCCAGCCACGCGATGCCGCGACCGAGCGGTTCGCAACGGAGCTGGCCTTTTTCGAGATAGGAAACGTTCAGATCGGTGATTTCCAATTCGCCGCGGGACGACGGTTTCAGATCCATCGTGTACTGCACCACGTTCCGGTCGTAGACATAGAGACCCGGCACCGCGTAGTGGCTCTTCGGTTCCTTCGGTTTTTCTTCCAGACTCAGGACATTGCCTTCGTCATCGAATTCGACCACGCCAAAACGCTCCGGATCGCGAACCGGATATCCGAAGACGCAGGCACCGGATTCCTGCTTCAGCGCGCGGCGGAAGAAATCGAGTTTCCCGTAAAAAATGTTGTCTCCAAGAATCAGCGTACAGGCATCATCGCCGATGAAGTCTTTTCCGATCAGGAACGCTTGGGCGATGCCTTTCGGTTCGGGTTGAACCGCATACTGGATATTGAGTCCGAGATTCGATCCGTCGCCGAGCAGGTGCTCGAACATGGGGACATCTTTCGGCGTCGAAATGATGAGAATGTCCCGGATCCCGCCCAGCATCAGCGTTGAGAGCGGGTAGTAGATCATCGGTTTGTCGTAGACCGGCAGCAGCTGCTTGCAGGCCACGAGCGTGAGCGGGTAGAGCCGGGTGCCGGCGCCGCCGGCGAGGATGATGCCTTTCATGGGAAAAGGGAGGGGTCGGGAATCAGGAGTCGGGATTGGGGTGAAGACAACGACGATTCAACAGGGTTGGGTCGTGGACTTAACAGGGTTAGGTCGGGACACCTCACTCGTCCGCACCGAGGCGCTGACCTTGATAAGTGCCTTCCTGGATGTGGTTGATCCACTCGTCGTTTTCGAAATACCACTGCACGGTCTTGCGGAATCCGGTTTCCCAGGTTTCCTTCGGTTCCCAACCGAGTTCGCGTTCGATCTTCTCGCAGTTGATGGCATAACGCCGATCATGTCCGGGCCGGTCTTTCACGTAGGTGATCAGCTGCTCGGGATCGCGCGATTCGCCCTCGGGGAGGAACTCGTTGACCAGCTCGATCAGCTTGTGGACGACGTCGATATTCTTCAGTTCGTTGCGACCGCCGATGTTGTAGACCTCGCCGGGCCGACCTTTCAGCATGGCCAAGGTGAGACCGCGGCAGTGATCATCGACATAAAGCCAGTCGCGAACGTTGGAGCCGTCGCCATAAACGGGGAGCGAGTCGCCTTTTCGCACCTTGGCGATCATCAGCGGAATCAACTTTTCGGGGAACTGACGCGGGCCGTAGTTGTTTGAGCAATTGGTGGTCACCACCGGGATGCCGAAGGTGTGGAAATAGGCGCGAGCGAGGTGATCGCTGCCGGCTTTGGACGCGGAATACGGGCTGTTGGGCGCGTAGGGCGTGGTCTCGGAGAAGGCTGGATCGGACGGGCCGAGCGAACCATAGACTTCGTCGGTGGAAACGTGGAGAAAGCGGAACCCGTCAGCCGTACCCGCTTCCTCGCGACGTTTGTAATGATTCCGCGCCGCGTGCAGCATCTGGAACGTGCCGACGAAATTCGTCATGATGAACTCTTCCGGCGCGTCGATGGAACGATCGACGTGAGACTCGGCCGCAAGGTGCATGACGCCGTCGAAATCGTGCTCGGCGTAGAGTTTCTCCAGCAGATCGGCATCCCCGATATCGCCCTGGACGAAGACGTGACGCGGATCGTTCTCCAAGGCGGAGAGGTTTTCGGGATTCCCGGCGTAGGTGAGCTTGTCGAGATTGACGACGCGCTCGATGGTCACGCCGAGTTCGTCGGCGGCCGGCCCGAGGAGATAATGCACGAGGTTAGAGCCGATAAAGCCGGCCCCACCGGTGACGAGAATGCGCATGGCGGTCAGTGGGTCTGTCTGGGTGTTTTCGGAAGAGGTGTTTCGATCCCCGTGTGAAACGGGGCGGCTAAAGTAGCGAGCGAAGCGAACGGCTCAACCGTTAAATCCGGAGGAAACGAGGGGCGACGTGGTCCCGCACATACTGCCTCAGTGGCTCGCGCCAATCGGGAAGGGTGCGCCCGGTCATCGCTTCATATTTCTCGGTCGAAAGCACGGTGTAGCGGGGCCGGGTGGCCCGGTCACCGAACAGGTCGTTCATGGTCAGGGGGCCGACCTCGCGCGTTTTGACTTCCACGCCGCATTCGATGGCACAATCGACGCAGAACTGCGCCCACTCCTGCCAGGTGCAGCTGCCGGAATTGCAGAGGTGGAGAATGCCCGATGCCGAATCGTCAAACAACAGGGGCAGCAATGCGTCGGCCATGTCGCCGGTGTAGGAGGGAGAGCCGATGCGGTCGCTGACCACGTTGAGATGATCCTGTTTCACCGCGAGATCGACGGCCCAATCGGGCGTGGCGAGCGGTTTGCCGGGCCCATAAAGCCAGGTGAGCCGAACGACGAGGTTCCGGTCCGAGGCTTCCAGGGTGGCGTCTTCGCCATCGACTTTGGACTGGCCGTAGATACTGAGGGGCTCGACCGGGTCGTCCTCGGTGTACGGCGTATCCTTCTCGCCATCAAAGACATAGTCGGAGCTGAAATTGATGAAACGGACGCCCTGCTCGGCGCACCAGTTCGCGATGCTGCGAACGGAGGTGACATTGAGTTGCTCGGCCTCATCGGGCTGGGCTTCGCAGAGATCAACGTTGGTATTTCCGGCGGAAAGCAGGGCCACGTCGGCACCGACGACGAGGCTGTCGAGCGCTTCGCGGATTTTTCCATCCGACCAGGCGAGATCGAGATCGTACCGGCTCAGGCCGATCAGGTCGTGGTCTTCCCGGCAGACTTCCTGCAGTGAGCGACCGAGGCGACCGTTGGATCCAATGATGGCGACTTTCTTGCGATTCATGAAACGATATCGTCCGCGGGGCTGAAGATCGGACGAGTCCAGCGGGCCTTCTGACCCGCGAGGCGCTAAGTTGCGACCTGCGCCGGGACGGGACAAGTCAAAATCCTGCCTCTCAATAGCGTCGCCAGAGCGAGGGCAGGAAAAGCACCAGGACGGCGAAAAACTCGAGGCGACCGAGTGCCATCACGAGACTCAGGAGAATGAGTGAAGTCGGGTGCAGGCTGGCAAAATTGTCCGTCGGGCCCACCATGCCCATACCGGGGCCAATATTGAAAAGCGTCGCCAACACCGCCGCGAAAGAGCTGGTCAGGTCGAGGTGCGGCTCCAGCAAAGCGACCATCAACGCCGCCATACCCACTGTACCGAACGCGAAAGAAAGAAACAGCATGGTCTGCAGACGCACACTGTCGTCGGGCGTGGTGCCGTTGAGTCGCAGGCGGAACACCTGGTGCGGACGGAACGATTTCACCAGCTCCTGCACGGAAATTTTCGTGAACAGAATGACCCGGTTCATCTTCACGCCGCCCGCCGTGGAGCCCGCGCATCCGCCCACGGCCATGAGTCCGAGCAGCAGCAGTCGCGAAAAGGTCGGCCACTGATCGTAGTCCTCGGTCCCGAATCCGGTGGTGGTGCTGATCGACACGATGGTGAAAAAGGCGCGCCGAATTCCCATCAGGAAGCCGGTGTTGTCGTCGGTCAGCCAGAGATTCGACCCGATCGCCAGGCAGGCCGCCGCCAGCAGGAGCACGTAGTAGCGCGCCTCTTCCTCGGCCTTCAACCGACCCCAGCGTCGATTCGCAATAAAGACGTAGAGCATGAAACTCACCCCGCCCAGCAACATGAACAAGGTGAGCCAGACCTCGATGGCGAGACTGTTCCAGTGACCAATGCTCTTGTTATCCGTGCTGAAACCACCAGTCGAGATCGTGGTCATCGCGTGATTGATCGCTTCGTAGGGCGTCATGCCGAGCCACCACAAACCGAGCGCGCAGAGCGCGGTGAGGCCGACATAGACGAGCAGGAGTTTCTTTGCCACGTCGCGAATCCGAGCGGCCGCCGTGTCGGAAATGTTCAGGCTCGACTCGTGCTGCATCAGTGAGCGGCTGCCGACACCGAGAAAGGACAGCACCGCCACGAACAGCACCACGATCCCGATCCCGCCAAGCCACTGCGTCACCGATCGCCAGAGCAGGACGGCGCGCGGATAAAGATCCAGATCGGTGATCACCGTCGATCCGGTGGTGGTGAAACCGGACATCGATTCGAAGTAGGCGCCGGCAAAGGAAAGGTGCGGCTTCCCGATTACGAAGGGCAGGCACCCCGCCGCCGCGGAGAGAATCCAGCCGAGACCGACCACGACCATCGCTTCCCGACGCAGCACCTCGTTGCCGGTGCCGCGGCCGATGATGAATCCGAGCGCCCCGATTCCGATGGTGATTCCCGCCGACCAACCAAGCGAACGGAGGGCCTCCCGCCCCATCTCGGGCGACGTCTGCATTTCGTGCCACGCATATCCCATGCACGCCACCATGCCCAGCCCGATCAGGCAGAGCAGCACCCCGAGAATCTTGGCGAGGAGGCGGAAGTTCATGCGGGAAAAGTTTTCAGGATCCAGTTTTCAGTTTTCAGGGCGCGATTTGAAAACAAATCAGCGAAGATCAGCGCGAATCAGCGGTTCAATAATTCGAGAAGCCCGCTGTCTCACTTCGTCACCAGTTTCAGGAACGCTTTCTTCGCCCGGGGATCAACGAGGGCATAGACATGGTCGCCAGCGGCGATCTCGTCATCGGCGGCGGGCGCCACGGCACGAAGCCCATGCAGCAACGCCATGAGCACGCAGTTCTCCGGCCACTTCACTTCTTTCACCTTCTTGCCATCGGCTGCGGCCCCTTCCGTGACAGCGGCTTCGATCAGTTCGCCGGCGTGGAGGCGCCGGAGCAGGTGGAACTTGTCCGAAGTGACGAATCGCATCAGGTCGCGCCGCGTGGCCTCGCGTGGACTGACGGCCGCTCGGACTCCCATCCGCTCGCCGAATCCGGTCATGGCGTCGGCGTAGTCGGCCCGGTGAATCAGGGTGAGGCAATTCTTCGCCCCGAGGCTGTGGGCCTGGATGCAGGTCATGACGTTGTCCTCATCGACCTCGGTCACCGCGATGAAAAAGTCCGCCTTGCCCACGTTTTCCTCCTTCAACTCAGCCAGTGAAGTCGCGTCGGCGTTGAGCACCGTAACGTTGGCCAGCGAGTCGGTGAGATGTTCGCAGCGCTCCTGATTGGCTTCGAAGATACGAATCCGGCTGTTCCAGCTCTCCATGGTCTGCGCCAGTGAAAATCCATATTCCCCTCCTCCAAAAATGACGACGTTGGTTTCCGGCTCCTTGGTGCCCTCCTTCTCCTGCAGCCGCCAGGCGATTTCGTGAAGCCGGTTGGGATCGCCGAAAAGCGTGACCACGTCGCCTGGTTCCAGCATGTCGTCCGCGCCGGGAATGATCGATTTCTCTCCCCGCAGAATCGCCGCGATGCGCACCCGGGGCGGAAAATCGATCTCCTTCAGCGGTTTCAAGGTCAGCGAGCTTTCGCGCGCCACTTTCACCTGCTGCAGTTCGATGTGACCGCGGGCGATTTCTTCGACAAAGATCGAGTGCGGGTTGCGGACGAACTTCGCCAGCTCAATGGCGGCGAGGCGCTCGGAACTGAAAATGTAGTCGATCCCGAAGTGCGACCGCAGGTCGAAAAGAAACTCCTCGCGTTGCAGCCCCGGATGCACCCGGCAAATCACCTGGGCCGCGCCGAGCGCCTTCGCCATCGAGCTCGAAACCAGGTTGATGTTGTTGTCACTGGTGAGCGCCAGGAACAGGTCGCATTCGGCCACGCCGGCCTCGAGCAGGTTGTTGATCGAGGCGCCGTCGGCGTTCATCACGCGCGCGTCGATCTGGCTATCGAGATCGCTGGCGATACGATCGTCGCGCTCCAGCACCACGATGGCGTGCTGCTCGCGGGAAAGACTGAGGGCCATGTGACGGCCGATTTCACCGGCGCCGACGATGATGATGTTCATGAAGGGTGCTAACGCTCGAAATCAGAAAAATACTGCCGTTTTCCCGCGAAAAAGCGGACAACGGATTCATCAGTCGGGGGCCTGAGTGCGTCAACGATAGGACCCGACTCTGACCACGTCAATCATCACACCGGGTCGCTCTCGACACCGAATTCCGTGCGCAGAATCTCCTCCAGCCGCTCCATCGGCAGCCCCACCACATTGGTCCACGAGCCTTCCACGCGTTCGATGATGAACTCGCCGTGATCCTGCGCCGCGTAGGCGCCCGCCTTGTCCATTGGCTCGATGAGCGTGTGGTAGTGCCGCAGCTCGTCGTCCGTCAGGCGCTTGAAAGTCACATCCGTCACGACCGAGAACTCGACCTCGCGCCCCAGCGTCTGCGCGACCACGCAGACCGCCGTGAAAACCTGGTGCGTCCGGCCATTGAGCGAACTGACCATGGCGAAAGCTTCCCCGGCGTCCGCCGGTTTTCCCAGCGCAGTGTCATCGCGAAGCACGAGCGTGTCGGCAGCGATGACGATGCGATCCGGAAAATCGGCCGCAACCGCTTCGGCCTTGAGCCGGGCGTTTTCCCGGGTCAGGGCGCGGATCGACCGGGCTGGATCGTCGATTTCCTCAACGTCCGGTTTGACCACTTCAAAGGTGTAGCCCGCTTCCTCCATCAGATCGCGACGACGCGGCGATCCGGAGGCGAGGATGAGCGGTGAATCATTCATGGTTCGAAAAGGTGTCGAATCATTCCGCGTCAGGCGACGAAGCGCGGTCGACGACCGCGCCTACATCTGTTCCCTCCGAGACTTGCTTTGTCTGCAGGCGCGATCGTCGATCGTGTAATGACCTTTTGGTGGCAAGACATGAACCTCGGACTCATGACCGCTGCTTCACCTCCGCCCAACTCGCCTGCCACTTTTCCAAAGCGGCTTTCAATTCGGCAGCCATGTCGGCATTCTCAACCGGAGATTCCTCACTGAGATCCTTCGACAGATCGTAGAGGCCTTCGGTCGATTCCGGAGTCGGCTTGCCCTTCTTCCCCTTCGGCATTTCGACCACGTATTTCCAATCACCCTTCCGTGCCGCCACGCCGCGACCGACATCCCAGAACAGGGTACGGTCCGCGACCTGACCCTGTTGAGTCAGAGCCGGCATCAGGCTGACCCCATCGAGCGCGAGTTTCGGATCGGCATCGATGCCAGCGGCGTCGAGCATCGTGGGAAACAGGTCCATGCTCAGGGCGGTGACATCGGTGGTCGAGCCGGGCGCGATCCTGCCAGGCCAATTGGCGATGGCGGGAACGCGATGACCGCCCTCCCAGATTTGTCCTTTGAAACCGCGGAGCCCACCGTTGTTCCCATTCTGATTGGCGCCGTTGTCGGAGCAGAAAAAGACGAGCGTGTTTTCGCGCAACCCGTGCTTTTCGAGCGCGGCCACGATTTCGCCGACGCCCTTGTCCATTTCCACGACCATCTCGCGATAGGCGGCGGCGATGTCCTCGCGCTCACCGTGCACTGCACCGGCGTGTCCGATTTCGCGAATCGGCGAATCGTTCGGTCCCTGATAGGGATAGTGCGGGGCTTCGTGCGGCAGGTAGAGACAGAAGGGACGGTCCTTGTTTTCCTCGATGAAACGGAGGCCGTGCCTGGTGACCAGGTGCGTCGTGTAGCCCTCCTCGGGCGTCAGTTCGGCCTGCCGCCACCAGTCCTCGTAGCCGGCCTGATCGACGTGGGAAAAGAAATCGACGTTACCACTGACATAACCGATGAACTCGCCAAAGCCGTTGTGGGAGGGATTGAATTTCGGATCGTAACCGAGATGCCATTTTCCGAAGATGGCCGTGGCGTAGCCATTCTCACCCAGGACATCGGCGAAGGTCGTCTCTTCAATGGCCAGCCCGGTATCGCGGTGATTCGCCGCCGTGACAACACCCCCGATCCCCGAACGCTGCTGGTAGCGACCCGTCACCAGCGCGGCCCGCGTCGGCGAACAAACCGCGCCGTTGGAATGGTAATCGGTGAATCTCATGCCGCCTTTCGCCAACGCATCGAGATTCGGCGTTGGGATGGAATCGCTGCCGTAGCACCCGATGTCTCCATAGCCGAGATCGTCGGCCATGATGATGACGAAGTTTGGCGGCGGCGTTTTTTTCTCGTCATCGGCGTTCGCCGCGAACGAAAAGAACAGCAGCGCCGCCAGCGGGCAGAAAAGGGAGGGTTTCATGGGCGCCAGCCTCTCTCACCAGCGATTGGGCGTCAACTCGACTCGCCGGGAAAAGACGCGCCCCGGCTTGTCTGGAACCGGGCGGGGCCGTATCGTCGCTCTTCGCTGAAAATTATTTGATGAAACGCGCGCTGATCACCGGCATCACGGGGCAGGATGGTTCCTACCTCGCCGAACTGCTCCTCGAGAAAGGCTACGAGGTGCACGGACTGATCCGGCGCGCCTCGACTTTCAACACCAGCCGGATCGATCATCTCTATCGGGACCCGCATTTGCCGGGGAACCGATTGTTTCTCCATCATGGCGATCTCACCGACGCGCTCGCGCTGGCAGGCCTGCTGGCGGAGATCCGGCCGGCGGAGATCTACCACCTCGCGGCCCAGAGCCATGTGCGGGTGTCGTTCGACATTCCCGTGACCACGGGAGACATCGGTGCGCTGGGAACGTTGAGATTACTGGAGGCGATCCGGCACACGGGTCTCACGGATGAGGTCCGCTTCTATCAGGCTTCGTCGTCGGAGATGTTCGGTAACGTCGCGGAAACGCCCCAGACGGAGCTGACGCCCTTTCGCCCGCGTTCGCCGTATGGTGGCGCGAAGGTGTTCGCCTACTGGTCGGCGGCAAACTACCGCGAGGCTTACGATCTCCACGCCAGTAATGGCATCCTTTTCAATCATGAATCGCCTCGCCGGGGCGAGACCTTCGTCACCCGCAAGATCACCCGAGCCGCGACGCGGATCTCGCTGGGTCTGCAGGAAAAACTCTACCTGGGCAACCTGGATGCTCGCCGCGACTGGGGCTACGCCAAGGAATTCGTCGAAGCGATGTGGCTGATGCTGCAACAGGACGAACCGGACGACTACGTCATCGCCACCGGAGAAACCCGCAGCGTCCGGGAATTCTGCGAGGCGGCATTTTCGCGGCTCGATCTGAACTGGCAGGAATACGTCGAGATCGATCCACGCTATCATCGGCCGTTGGAGGTCGATCTGCTGGTCGGCGATGCCTCGAAGGCGCGGGAAAAGCTCGGCTGGGTACCGCGAACGAAGTTCGCCGATCTGGTGAACCTGATGGTCGATGCCGATCTCGAACTGGCGCGACGGGAAAAGGATTTCGGCGGGGCGCCACTCAACGATTTCGGAGCATGACGCCCGCGAGCCGAAAGATCTACGTCGCCGGTCATCGCGGCATGGTCGGCAGCGCCTTGGTGCGGGCGCTCACCGCGAAGGGCGAACGGGACATCCTGGCGATCGATCGATCGGCGCTGGACCTGACCGACCAAAAAGCGACGCGAGATTTTCTGATGACCGAAAAACCCGACGAAATCATCGTGGCGGCGGCGCGGGTCGGTGGCATCGAAGCGAATCGCTCATTTCCGGCGGAGTTTCTTCACGAAAATCTCGCCATCGCCTCGAACGTCATTCACGGTGCTTTTGAGGCCGGGGTGAAACGACTCCTCTTTCTCGGCAGCTCCTGCATCTATCCACGCGAGGCGCCGCAACCGATCTCCGAGGACGCTCTGCTCACCGGACCACTCGAACCGACCAACGAGGCTTACGCCATCGCCAAGATCGCGGGACTCAAGCTGTGCCAGTTTTACCGTCGGCAGCACGGCGTCTGTTTTCACTCGGTCATGCCCACCAATCTTTACGGACCAGGCGACAACTATCATCCCGAGCGTTCGCACGTCATTCCGGGGCTGATTCGGCGTTTCCACGAGGCGAAACAACGCGGCGATTCGGAAGTCGTGATCTGGGGCACGGGCACGCCGCTGCGGGAATTTCTCCATGTCGAAGATCTCGCGGCCGCCTGCCTGCGTCTGATCGAGGTCGAGAATCCGCCCGATTGGGTCAATGCCGGCAGCGGCGGGGAAGTGACGATCAGCGAACTGGCCGCACTGATTGCCGAGGCCACGGGATTTGAGGGAGAAATCCGCACCGATCCCTCCAAGCCCGATGGCACGCCGCGCAAGGCGCTCGACAGCGGCAAAATGCGGGCGCTCGATTGGACGCCGAAAATCGGCCTGCGCGACGGGCTCGCCGAAACCTGCGCCGCCTACGCTCGCGAACACGCCGCCGATCGCCATTGAATGCGAGGCGGGTTCCCCGTAGGATCGCGGCATGATTTTCCGCCGCCTCCTGGTCTGCCTGAGTCTTGCCACGTTCGCCTCTTTCTTCGTTTCCGCTTCGGCCGACGAGGCACCCAAACCGAACATCGTTTTCATCATGGCCGACGATCTCGGCTACGCGGACACCGCCTGCTACGGCGCGCCCGATGCGAAGACGCCAAACATCGACCGGCTCGCGGCCGAAGGACTGAAGTTCACGAACTTCTATGCCATGAGCTGCCAGTGCACCCCCTCCCGCACGGCGATCCTCACCGGGCGCTATCCGCAACGCGCGGGCGGGATGGAATGCGCCATCGGCACGGGCAATGTCGGCCGCTATGACGAAGCCATCGCGCTGGCGGCAAAGGGCGAACTCGGTCTTCCGGCGGACTATGCCGTGCTGGCTCCGGCGCTGAAATCGGCGGGCTACTTCAACGGCATCTTCGGGAAATGGCACCTCGGTTATGAACCGAAGTTCAACCCGCTGGAACAGGGATTCGACGTCTTCACCGGTTTTCTCGGCGGCAACGTGGAATACTTCGATCACTACGAAACCTCGGACCTCGAGGTCTACGTGAAAGGCCGCGAGCCGATCAAGCGCGAAGGCTACATGACCGATCTGATCACCGAAGACGCGGTCAATTTTCTCAACCAACGCGCCGCCGAACCGGACACGCCATTCTTTCTCTACCTGCCGCACAGCGCACCGCATTTTCCGTTTCAAGGACCGCAGGATCGCGAACCGAAACGCACCTCCGACAACTGGATGGACGGCACGCGACTTAGCTATGTCGCCATGCTGGAATCGCTCGATGCCGGGGTCGGCCAGGTGATGGAGACACTGGAGAAAAACGGGCAGGCGAAGAATACGATCGTGATTTTCACCAGCGACCATGGCGCGATGCCTCCGGGACTAAATACGCCGTACCGCGACTACAAGAGCACCACCTTCGATGGAGGGCTGCGAGTTCCCTGCTTGGTCCACTGGCCGGGCGTGATCGAACCCGGCAGCGTCTCCCACCAAGTCGGCACATTGATGGATCTGACAGCGAGTTTTCTTCACATCGCCGGAGTGAAGCCTCCCGACGAAAAGCCGCTCGATGGCATCGACATTCTGAGCCACGTCATCGATGGCAAACCGGAGATCCCGCGCACCCTTTTCTGGCGCTATCGCCGCGGCGACGAGACTTGGTGGGGCGCACGGGATGGGAACCTGAAACTGGTGCGCAATCAGAAGGGTGACGCCGTGGAAGAATGGTTGTTCGATCTGTCCGACGATCCGACAGAAACCAATACTGTCGCGGGAGAGCGGCCCGAGGAATATGGGAAAATCCAGCGGGAGCTGCTGAAATGGGAACAGGAAGTGCGTCCCTGGCGGTGAGCTTCCTCGTTGCTTTGATGGGCGGGATGCAATCCCGCCCGGACATGCACGGCTTGAAAAGCCATGCTACGAAGAAACTCTGTGCCATCTCCACTGATGGCGCCTAGGCAGCGGACGTTCGAAAGCCCTGAGTAGCATGGGATTCCCATCCCGTGCATGTCCCCGTGGGATTGCATCCCGCGAGTCACAAAACCGAAGACGGAACACGATTTCCTTTCGAGTTTCTGTCGCTCGAACCACTGATCGCAGTGCCCCACTCCAGGCGACCGACGCAATCGCCGGTTGAAGTCTCGGCGGGAGACGCTTTTTTCTCCCCTCCCAAAAACCGCGCCCAGATTTTCTCATGACGACCGCCCTCTCCGCTCGCGAACAGCTCGAACTGCTCACCCGTGGCACCGCCCAGGTGATCAGCGAAAAAGAACTGCTCGCCAAGCTCGAACGCGGCAAACCGTTGCGCGCCAAACTGGGTGTCGACCCGACCTCGCCCGACCTGCATCTCGGTCACAGCGTGGCATTGGAAAAGCTGAGGCAGTTCCAGGAACTCGGTCACCACGCCGTGCTCATCATCGGCGATTTCACCGCCATGATCGGCGACCCGAGCGGACGCTCCAAAACGCGGCCCCAGCTCTCTCGCGAGGATGTGCTGGCGAACGCGAAGACCTACACCGATCAGGCGTTCAAAATTCTCGACAAGGACAAGACCGAGATCGTTTTCAACGGCGAGTGGTTCAACCAAATGACTTTCGCCGAAGTCATTCAGCTCAATGGCCGAGTGACGCTTCAGCAGATGCTCCAGCGCGAGGATTTCAAAAACCGCATCGCCAACGACCAGGAAGTGCGGCTTCACGAAATCCAATACCCGATCGTGCAGGGCTGGGATTCGGTGATGGTGAAAGCCGATGTCGAGCTCGGCGGCACCGATCAGTTGTTCAACATTCTCGTTGGGCGCGATCTCCAGAAAGCCGAAGGGATGGAGCCGCAGGTCGTCATGTGCGTGCCGATTCTCGAAGGGCTCGACGGCGTGCAGAAGATGAGCAAGAGCCTGAACAACTACGTCGGCGTCAGCGAGGAACCCGGCGAGATGTTCGGCAAGCTGATGAGCATTTCCGATGACCTGATGGCACGCTACTACCTCCTGTTGCTCGGCGAAGACCTCGATCCCGGCGCTCACCCGATGGAAGCGAAAAAGGCGTTGGCCGAGAAAGTCACCGCCCGCTACCACACGCCTGAAACCGGAAAACAAGCGCGGGAAAACTGGGAAGCGCTTTTCAGCCGCAAGGACGCCGACGCCGCAGACCTGCCCGAGTTCACGCCCGGCGAGCGACGTGACGTGGCCGGGGTGGTGCAGGCGGCATTCGAATCACTCGGCGAACCGAAATCAGGCGGCGATGTACGGCGCCTGATTCAGCAGGGCAGCATCCAGCTCGACGGTGAAAAACTTACCGATCCCAAAGCGGAACCCGAGTGGGCGACAGGCCAAGTGCTCAAGCTGAACAAGAAGCGTTCGGTGAGATTGGGGTAAATGTGGGGCAGAGTTGCACTCTGCCTTTTCCAGTTGGCCCGGCTAGACGAAGGCAGAGTGCAACTCTGCCCCACAATCTCTCGAAAGTCCGCCGCCACGGGAGGCGTATCCTTTTGAGGAAATATGAAATCCCAAGCCCCTTCTCGCTGGAACTACCTGCTCGCCTCCGCCGCGATCGCCGTCGCCTTCTGGGGCTACTGGCTTCGCTTCTGCCAGGCGCAAACATCGGCGGTCGAATCACAGATCGCCGCGCTCTCGGAAAAGACCGATCTCGCCAGTCGGCTCGCTCTCGCCGCACTTGAACGCACCAAGCACGCAGTCCGCTACGATCCGGCCTACGTGGCGCTCGATTATCCGGGTGGCGATGTGCCCGCCGATACCAGTGTCTGCACCGACGTGGTGATCCGCAGCTATCGCGCGCTGGGCATCGATCTACAGAAGCTGGTTCACGAAGACATGGCCGCCGGCTTTTCCCGCTATCCGCAACTCTGGGGGCTGAATCGGCCCGATAAAAACATCGACCATCGCCGGGTGCCCAACCTGCAAACCTTCTTCACGCGTCACGGCAAAGCGCTGGAGGTCAGCGACAGCAAAGAGAATTTCCAAGTCGGTGATCTCGTCGCGTGGGATCTCAACGACCGGGGACTCTGGCACATCGGCATCGTCGTGGGCGAGGACACCTTCGTGCACAATATCGGCTCCGGCCCGGTGCTCGACCGCGACTTATTTCAGTGGAAAGTGATCGGGCACTACCGATATCAACCGGAGTGAATTGTGGGGCAGAGTTGCACTCTGCCTTTCAAAGCCATTGAGGATGGCAGAGTGCAACTCTGCCCCACACTACTCCACCAGATCATCCGCCAGCGCAGCGCTGCCGATGATGCCGGCGGTGTTCCCGAAGGTCGCGGGAATGATCTGGAGCGCTTCGAAAAATTCGTCGCTCAGCATTGCCTTGATGCGCGCCTTCAGCGGATCAAAAAGGATGTCGCCCGCATGAGCCACACCACCGCCAATGATGATCGCATCCGGATTCAGCAGATACACGATGCTGGTCAGGGCGGTGCCGAGGTAATCCGCAACCACATGCCAGACCTGGTGGGCGATCTCGTCACCGCTGTAGGCGGCCTCGGCCAGAGACTGCGGGGAACAGATGTCATCTTTGACTTCGCGTCCCGCCTCGGTGAAACGGGTCACCCCGATCTGGGTGATCTGTTGATTGCCGACGTAGCGCTCCAGTGCGCCCCAGTTTCCGTAGGGGCCATCGACGCCATTGTAGTCGATGCTCATCTGACCGATCTCGCCGGCGGCATACTGGCTGCCGCGGAAAAGCTCGCCATTCAGGATCAGTCCACCACCCACACCGGTGCCGAGCGTGACCACCACCACGTTGCGCAGTCCGCGTCCGGCGCCGCATTTGAATTCGGCGTAGGCGGCGCAGTTGGCGTCGTTTTCCAACACGGTGGGCAGGCCCGTCTTTTCCGAAATCATGTCGCGCAGCGGCACGTTCGACCAGCCGGGGACGTTGGTGAGGTTATAGGTCATGCCGCGCTCGAAATCGACCGCGCCGGGAACCCCAATTCCGATCGCTCCGATCTCGGGATGACGTTCTCTCATCGTCGCGACTTCCTCCACGATGGCATCGAGCAAATCATCCGGGCCGTCATAACGCTGCGTCGGAATCCGGGCGATCTCACCGATGATTTCCGCGCCGCGAACCACGCCGATCTTGACCGAGGTGCCACCGAAATCGACACCGATGGTCAACGGGCACGTTTCCGAGTCGAATGAAGTGGAGGAAGCAGCAACAGCAGAGGGAGATTCGTTCATGAAACAGAGAAATCATTGAGGTTACCAATCGCGGCCAGGCCACGGAGCGTCAGCAGCGGATCGACCAGATCGATCTCGGGCAAACCGGCGGCAATCAAGTCAGCATAACCGCCAGTGGCAATGACTTTCAGTGGTGAATTCCCCGGAAGTTCATCGCGCACCCGGGCAAGGATCTCACGGACCAGCCCGCGATAGCCGTGGACCGCGCCTGAAAGCATTGCATCGATCGTCGATTTCCCAATCGCCGCAGGCGGCTCGCGCAGGTCGATCCGTGGCAGCAACGCGGTGCGCTGGTGGAGATAGTCGCGCATCACGTCGAGCCCCGGAGCGATCACGCCGCCGATGTAGGCGGGCCGTGCCGCTCCCGGCGCCACGATGTCGAAAGTCACCGCCGTGCCGAAATCGACCACGATCGCCGGAGCTTCATGAAAAGCAGCGACGGCCGCCGCGTTGGCCAGTCGATCCGCTCCCACCGTTTCGGGATCCGGAAAATCCACGTCGATGCCAAGCTCGATCCGGTGCGAGACTTCAACGAACGGCTGGGCGAAACAGTCGCGCAGGATCGCTGCTTTCTCCGGCACCACCGAAGCGAGCACCACCTTTTCGAATTTCCATCCGGCGATCGCTTCCGCGACCGTTTCCGGAGAGAGCGTCGCCGTCTCGATCGCACGGTGGGTGCCTTCGTCGATCAGATCGCCGCCCGCGAGCACGAACTTGGTTCGCGAGTTGTTGTTGTTTACCAGCAGGAATTCGGCGGACATGGACAAATCGGAATCGGCATGATGCCCGTGTCAGGACTGCCAGTCGAGCCCGTTCACCGCCACCTCGACGCCTTCCGGAAATCGATCAGCCAGGGTCTTGTCGAAATCCGGCGCTTCGCTCGCGTCCTTCACCGGCAGTCGCTCGCCATCGATCTCCAACCACAGGGCTTCATCCGCCTGGGTCACTGGCAGCCAATAACGCAGATCAGCAAAGGCACCAATTTCGGCGTCGAGCACCGGCGGCGGATCAAAGGGCAGGAAAAACGGTGCCACCATCGCACCATCGCCGGTCACCAGTTTTGCGGTTGGAGATTTCAAATCCAGCGGCCCTTCCAGCGCCATTTCATTGCCCAATCGAAGCGTCACGATCAGGTGACCTTCCTCGCGCGAGATCCGGCGCTCGCGAATCGCAAAGCGCGCAGGCGCCTCCTCACCGTCCGCGGTCTCGACCATTTTCGGCTCAGACGTTGAGTCGCCTTCATTCACCGCGCGGTCATGCGCGGAATCCGACCACAGCACCCAGACCGCTCCCGCCACGCTCAGCAGGAGCAGCACCCAGACCTCCGGTCGTTTGAAAAATGCCATCGCCCGATTGTCCGTTCGTGGCCGGGAATTGCAACCAGCCGATGGAATTCATTCAAGTCAGGCAATCAGAGCATTCGAGCCATTCTTTCCATTTGTGAGAGCGAAGCGAATTCGTGTTCCTGGAAGAACCAGTCACCCAGCGCGATCAGCGATCGCGCCTGCAGGCAGGCAAATGTCGCGAGGCAATCTGTAGGCGCGGACGCCGACCGCGCTCCTCCTCGCCTATCCCATCCCCAACTCCCCGCGCAGCACTGCCATCGTCTCGCGTTGACGCTTTTCGACGAAGGCCCGCGCCTTGGCCGCCTTGGCATTTGCCGCTTCCGGAACTTTCGCCATCGCCACCACTGTCGGGGCGACTTTGGCGACTTGCGCCTCGTCGTCCAGATCGAACAGCCAATCGCCCAGCCCGATGTCTTCCCACATGTAGCCCTTGGTGGTCTGCTCGGCCCAGCGACACACGATCGCTGGCACGCCGTGACCGATGCACATGATCGGCGAGTGCATTTCGTTGCCGAAAAGTCCCGCGCTGCGGACATAGACGCTGATCGCTTCGCCCGTCAGCCAGTAATCCGGACGCCAGACGACGCGACCGGATTCCTTCAACTCGGCTGGCAGCGGATCGAAAAGCATTTCCTTGCCCACCGCCATCTGGGTGCGGTCCTCGGGACAAACCAGCACTTTCAGGTCCGTCTGCGTCACCACTTCCTCGATCGCCTTTCGCAGCTGCGCGTGATCGTGCTCCTTCAGCTCCTCGTTCCGCGCGTGTTTCACCTCGTCAAACTTCGCTTTCTTTTCCGGAATCACCCAGTAGGGCGTGTAGCGAAGGCGCGGAATGCAGCAGAGGAATTTCCCCTTCTCCAGCCCCATCTTGGCGAGAAAGGCCTCCGCCTTTTCCTCGTCGGTCAAGTCCGTGGCAAAGGCGCCATCGGGACCGAATTCCATCAACGGACTGGTGCAGCCGAGTTCCTTGGCAAAAGCCAGCGACTTCGAATCACGGAAGAAAACAAACCGCGCCCCGCTCAGCACTTCGATCGTCTTGGCCAGCTTCTCTTCGCCGACCGCTTTCGTCTCGGACGACTTCTTCGGCGGCAGGGTAATGCCGTAAATGCCGTAGGGCTTGCTCGTCGCTTCCGACCAGCGAATCACGTCCCGCTCCGCCACCAGCGACGCGCCGGATCCGTGCAGCAGGAAATCGCAAGTCTCGAAGGCTTCCTTTAAATGCTCGCCACCCTTCACGATCACCAGTTTCGGAAAACGCGCCATCAGCAGCTTGTCGACCCCGTTGTCGACATTGCTCGGCCACAGCCAGATCTCCGCTTCCGGGATATGCTGCTCGAGGATGTTCAACACTCCCGGCGTGTGGGCGATGTCGCCGATGTTCACCGTCTGCCACGATGACCGCAGCAGGATCCGTTTCGGTTTCGAGCCATCGGCGGCGGCAAAAAGTCCGGTCAACGAAGCGGCTCCGAGGCCGAGGTGAGAGAGGGCGGTTCTTCTATTCATGGGGTGGTTTCCGAATGGCAGACCATCCCCCGAGAAGCCGCCTGGTCAACCCTCCCTCTCTCCGCGTCTCTGCGCGAGATTCATTCACCCTCTTCCCCCACCTTCGGATTGACTCCGCCACCAAACCCTCTTTGGTTCGCGACTCAACCCTGTTCACTCCCCCTCCCTTTCTCATCCCATGCGCATTCTTTCCGGGATCCAGCCCAGCGGCAGTCCTCACATCGGCAATTACCTTGGCATGATGGAACCGGCCATCCGGCTCCAGGACGAGGGCGACGCGTTCTATTTCATCGCCGATTACCACGCGCTGACCTCCACTCACAGCGCGGCGGCGTTGAAAGAAAACGTCAACAATCTCGCCATCGATTTCCTTGCCTGCGGGCTCGACCCGGAAAAGGCGACTTTCTGGAAACAGTCCGACGTGCCCGAAGTCACCGAGCTGACCTGGATCCTCAGCTGCGTCACCCCGATGGGTCTGCTGGAGCGTTGCGTTTCCTACAAGGACAAGATCGCCCAAGGCATCTCGCCCTCGCACGGGCTCTTCGCCTACCCGGTCCTGCAAGCGGCGGACATTCTGATTTTTGACTCGGACGTAGTACCGGTCGGTAAGGATCAAAAGCAGCACATCGAGGTCACGCGCGACATTGCGATCAAGTTCAACGATCGCTACGGCGAGGATCTGCTCCGAGTTCCCGAACCGCGCATCCGCGAAGAAACGGCCACCGTGCCGGGTCTCGACGGTCGCAAGATGAGCAAGAGCTACGACAACACGATCCTGATCTTCGAAGCGACCGAGAAGGCGCTCCGCAAGAAGATCATGAAGATCGTCACCGACTCCACTCCGGTCGAGGATCCCAAGGATCCCGAAGGCAGCTACCTGGTCGAACTTTACGCCCTCTTCGCCTCCGCTGATGAGGTCGAAGAAATGAAAGCCAGCTATCGCGCCGGGGGCCAAGGCTACGGCCACTACAAGCAGCAGCTTTTCGAAAAGATCCGCGACCACTTCGCCCCGATGCGGGAAAAGCGCGACGCCCTCGCCGCTGATCCCGACTACGTCAACGGCGTCCTCGAAACCGGCGCTGCTCGCGCCCGGGAAAAAGCTCGCGAAGTGCTGGACCGAGTCCGCAGCGCAACCGGACTCGGGAGCTGATGTCGGAGGGGCGATTTCCAATCGCCCGCAGAGCCCGGGAGTGAGAGCCAGTCAATGCAGGCGATTGAAAATCGCCTCTCCGAAAACAGAACAGCCGCCAAGGCGAACGGATTCGCCCGGGCGGCTGTGAAAAGATTAGGGACGATCGTGTCGTCCGTCTTCTTACTTGGTGCAGACCACTTCGGGCGTGCAGCAGGCGCCCTTTCCGTCGGCGCAGCAGGAATCCTTCTTGGCGGAAGCACAGCTAGAGAACGCGGCGGCAATGGCGAGGGCGGACAGGGTGAGGAGCAGTTTCTTCATCGTGTTGGCAGGGTGTGCGGTTGGTAGTGGATTTCGGTCGGCGGATTTGCCGGATCGAGTGGATCAGATTGACGCTTCATAGCCATCGGCCATTCGACGTCAAGATACAGATACGAACGAAAGGATACTGCCTTTCCATAGAATTTCTGGAATAATTTAAGGTTTCTAAAATATTTTTCGCGTCCCCTGCCAGCCCTGATCCCCCGTTGCAAAGCGTTCAGGAACCCGTATTTTCCCGCCCTTTTTTCACCTGAAATCACCGCCCTCTCCATGAGCGAACTCAAACACGTTGCCATCGCTGGCGCGACCGGAGCCGTTGGGGTCGAGATGCTGAAGTGTCTCGAACAACGCGATTTCCCTGTCGGCCAACTGACTCTTCTCGCCTCCGCACGCTCGGCCGGGAAGACGATGACATTCCGTGGCGAGGAGATCCCGGTGCAGGAACTGACCGCCGATTCGTTCAAGCACGTGGACATCGCGCTCTTCAGCGCCGGTTCCGGCATCTCGAAGGAATTCGGTCCCCACGCCGTGGCCTCGAATGCCGTCGTCGTCGATAACTCGTCGGCTTTCCGGATGGAACCTGAAGTGCCTCTGGTCGTGCCCGAAGTGAACGGCGGCGACGTGGAAAAGCACGCCGGCATCATCGCCAATCCGAACTGCACCACCATCATCACCCTGATGGGGCTGAATCCTCTGCACCAGGCCTTCGGCGGCGTGACCAGGATCATCGCCTCCAGTTACCAGGCCGTGTCCGGCAGCGGCGCGCAGGGCATCATCGAACTCGAAGCGCAGAACAAAGCGCTCGCGCTCGGCGAACCGCTCCCGGAACGCAAAGTTTACCCGCATCAAATCGCCTCGAACGTCATTCCCCAGGTCGATGTCTTTCTCGAAAACGGCTACACCAAGGAAGAGATGAAGATGCATCACGAGGGTCGCAAGATTCTCCACTCCGATGAACTCGTCGCTTCGGTCACCTGTGTGCGCGTTCCGGTCTATCGTTCCCACGCGGTGGCGATCACGGCCGAGTTTCACAACGAGCCCTCCGTCGAAGCCGCCCGTCTCGCGATCGAATCCGCGCCCGGCGTGCAGGTGGTCGATGACATTACCGCCAGCCCGGCAAAGTATCCCACGCCGCTCGACGTCACCAACGCCGACGACTGTCTCGTTGGTCGCATTCGCCGGGACCTCGTCTTCGCCGAGAAAGGCCTCACCTTCTGGGTCGTCGGCGACCAGGTCCGCAAGGGCGCCGCGCTCAACGCGGTGCAGATCGCGGAACTGCTCTAATTTTTCTGACAGGATTTACAGGATTATTTGGATTTTTTTCCTATTCCAGGAGAGCGGTTCAAGTCGGTGGGAAAAAGAAATCCTCTCAATCATGTTAATCCTGTCCAAATATCTGAAGTCGCGCCAGAAGCTCGTCGATGCCGAGTTGCGCCGTCGACTGCCCGGCGCCAAGACCCGGCCCGCGACCATTCACGAGGCGATGCGGTATTCCGTCTTCGCCGGTGGAAAGCGGCTGCGCCCCGTGCTCGGGCTTGCGGCGGCGGAGGCCTGTGGCGCGGAGGAAAAGAAGGACGATATCGGATTCACCAACGCGCTCGCCCTCGGCGCAGCGGTGGAGATTCTGCATACTTACACGCTCATTCACGACGATCTGCCGTGCATGGACGACGACGATTTTCGGCGCGGCAATCCGACCTGCCACAAAGTCTACGGCGAAGGCATCGCCGTGTTGGCGGGCGATGCGCTACTGACGCTGGCTTTTGAAATTGTCGCCGACATCAAAGCGCCGAAGCGTTACCCATTGGCCGATTTCGTCCGCGAACTCTCCGACACCGGCGGCAGCCGTAAACTCATCGGCGGACAGGTCATGGACCTCGAAGGCGAAGGCCAAGGCGCGGAGATCACGCCCGCTCAGTTGCGCTACATTCACGAGAGCAAGACCGCGGCCCTTCTGACGACCGCGATCCGTTTCGGCGGCATGGCAGCGAACGCCACGCCGAAGCAGTTGGAGGCGCTGACCGTCTTCGGCCACTCGCTCGGCTTGGCCTTTCAGGTGATCGACGACATCCTTGACGTCACCCAGACCTCCGAAAAACTCGGCAAAAGCGCCGGAAAAGACCAGGCCGCCGGCAAGGCCACCTACCCAGCCCAGTTCGGCCTAGAAAAATCCCGCGCCGAAGCCGCCATGCTCACCGCCCGCGCCCGCGAGGCGCTGCAGGTCTTCGGCGCCCGCGGCGAACGTCTGCGCGAGATCGCGGACTATCTGCTGGATCGGGATTATTGAAACCAGAGAGAGAGGCTAATTCTCGTAATCATCGACCGTGAATCCTTGCGGTAGAAAATAGCGCCAGACCAAGTCCCCCTGACTTTTCAGTGCTTTCGGCGTCCCTCCATCATCAACTTCATTTTCGCCGACAGAATATATAACCGGTCGTCCCTCGGGACCAATCGAGTAGATCAGATCTCTTCCCGACCATACGTCCCGTGGAACTTCGGGAAGCCACTCTGGCACCATTTCATCCCAGGTTTGCGGATACACTCTGTATTTCAAAAAATGCCGTTCCGCCGCGACCGCAGCTCGGATAATCAAGATCCATTGGTCGACTTCGCTCACCTTTTTCAGAATCCCACCGAAGGAATAGGTAATGAGAGCCTTTGATGGTGGCAAAAAGAGACCGTTCTCCCATTCTGTAATCCGTTGCGCTTCCAATTCGATCCGTTCGTTCAAGGGCAAACTTGGATTGAGAAGGGTATCTCGATTTAGCTGATCTCTGTCTCGCAGATTCGCTCGAATCACGGAAGTGGGTATGATAAGCCACAATCCTTCGTTTACCGCTGTCACTGATTCACTGGTCAATTCATAAAAGGGCGAATAGATTGTAGGCAGATCCGGATTCCATATCGGTTCAAAAACGCCCGACCGAATTGTACTCAGCCTCGACGCGAATCCGGCACAGTAGACCTCGATGTGCGAATTCATTAAGGCGCGCTCTCTCTGCGCCACCATCTCAAACTTGGATTTCTCTTGCTGCCAATTTGCCAATGTGTCAGCCAACACGCCAAGTTCAGGTTCCTTCCAAATTCTTCTCTGAAGGCCATTCCAAAGGACTTCGAAAGTGCTCCCAACAATTGAATGGGAAAGAATAACCGGAATAAAACTTCCGCTGCTGTCGAGATGGCTACTCAAAGCGAACGACAGCAAGATTGGCTCCATTGCTTCCTCGCCGTGCTTCAACTCGATATGGCAATGCGCCTGAATCTGCCACCAACGAATCGATGAAAGAGATGGAAGCCTAGGCGTGGATTTAATTCGATCCAAATGACTTTCAGGCCACGGAAAACCTCCAACAGGTTTTCCAAGCGCCTTTTCGAAGGCAATTTGCTCGTCAGAGGATGAGAGCACTTTGAGCAGGCGGCGAGCTGCTTGCTCACTGGTAAGTGAAGAATTCGGAAAGGAATCGGACAGTTCTCTACGACTACCATACTTCCATTTGCCGGGATTGATTAAACCAGCGAAATCGGCATCGAGTTCATCGGGATTCGGAAATACATCGAATCCCCCTGTCTTTTTATCGAGAATTCTAGTTACTGCGTAATCTTCCCAAAAACTTCCTTCTTCAGGAGCCGGTGGTACTAACTTCCGGATATCCAGTGAACTCCCCGAAGCCTCGATCTCTTCCAAATAGGCCTTCCACCGCAGCCTCCCGCGAAAGTCGAAGTAGGCGTAGGTGCCGATGAGCAGGGCAAGAAATGTACTGAGGTAGGTCAGATACCGCACCCACCAAACGCGCTGACGCCAGCGCTTCTTCGGCGGCGAGTCTTCGGTGTTGGGAGTCTCGGAACCTGGTTCGCCCATCGGCGCGAGATTAACCAAGGCGGCGGAGAAATCGCGAGCGTAATTTTCTCGGACGCTGTCAATGATCGCGGCTCTTGCGAGAGTCGCGGGCTTTGTTCATTCTCTTCGGATGAATCCTTTCGCGCGCTGCGCCTTGGTCCTCGCAGTTTTCGTTGCCTCTATTTCTGGCGCCAGGGCCGACGAAGAGAAATCGGGCGGTTCCACGCTGATCATGTTGGACAAAAAGGACGACGCCCAGGCGATCCCGGCTGTCCCCGCGAATCCTCTTCGTCTTATCCTCCCACCGACGATCCATACGCTCTCCGGGTTGGAAACGAACGTCTATTTCGACAACGCCTTCCTCGCGCTGAATCCGGCCAACTACGCGGTCGATGTCATCTGTGCCCGAGGCGCGCAGCAGAGCGAACGCTGG
Organism: Verrucomicrobiia bacterium; assembly: GCA_020439945.1. Lineage (GTDB taxonomy): Bacteria > Verrucomicrobiota > Verrucomicrobiia > Verrucomicrobiales > DEV007 > JAEUHH01. Next base: position 12,000 of record JAGRPB010000024.1, on the reverse strand, counting down.
ACATGGACGCCTTCGGCGGATCCGGAAAAACACGACCTCGGCGAGTTCCCGTTCGCGATCGAATTGCGCGACACGGAAAACCGCGTCGTCGCGAAAGCGGAAACCGTTCTTCGCGTTCGCGACCGAAAGGTGACCGCGCCACCGGAGAAACCGCTAACCCTGCTCATCATCGGCGATAGCCTGACCAATGCCTCGACCTACTCGGGTCGGGTCGTCGAACTGGCGGACGAGGACTCGCTGCCTTTGAAGCTCATCGGCACGCGCGGTCCCGGCGCCGAAGCGCAGCCGGATGGCGGCGACGGTTCGGGAAATCGTCACGAAGGCTACGGCGGTTGGACGGCGGAGCGATTCGCCACCAAATACAATGACGGCATCGCCCGCGGCGATCCCTACAAGGAATGCGGCAGTCCGTTTCTCTATCAGGACGAATCCGACGACGCGCCCCGGCTCGATTTCGCGCGCTACTGTGACGAGTTCAACGAAGGCGCGGCGCCGGATTTCGTCACGATCCTGCTCGGCTGCAACGATACCTTCAACGCCACGGACGAAACCATCGAGGAGCGGATCGATACCATGTTTGCGCATTACGAAACGTTGGTGAAAATGATTCACGATCACAACGCCTCGACCCGGATCGGCGCGATCCTGCCGATGCCGCCGTCGGCGAGCCAGGATGCCTTCGGCGCGAACTACGGCAGCAGTCAAACGCGTTGGCAGTATCGGCGAAACCAGCATCGCGTGGTCGAGCGCATGCTGGAGACCTTCGGAAATCGCGAAGCAGAAAACCTGTTCCTCGTCCCCGCGTGGTTGAATGTTGATCCTGTTCACGGCTTTCCCACCCAGACCGCGAAAGTGAACGCGCATTCCGACATCGAGATCGAGCGACCCTCGAACGGCGTGCATCCCTCCGCCGTCGGCTATCGTCAGCTCGGCGACGCGCTCTATGCCTGGTTGCGATCCTTCGACACGACCGAGTGACGATTTCGTGACCTGTCGACGTTGGTAATTCGATCGGGCTGCGTCTCATTGGCCGTTTGTGCCGACCGACTCGTTCTCTTGACCCCGGAGACGGTCGCACCGAGTCTGACGCCCATGCTTGGAGAAACCCTGCTGATCCGTTCGCTGCCTTTCCTGGGCGCGATGGCAGTGGCGATGGGTTTTTCCAGCTGCGCCTCGGTCGATCCGCCGAAGGTCGCGGTCGATTACGAGAACTACGAGAAGATCCCCATTCTCCCGACCTCGAAAGTCTATCGGCACCTCCTCAAAGCGATCCCCATCGTGCGCGGCCAGGTATTCTACGGGCGCTACGGTGGTTTCGGAAACAAGGGCGGTGAACCGATCGATTCGCTCGACGACCTGTTCCGCAAGCACGACATCGTCTACTACGAGGCCAATCACTACGGCGCCATGGTCACCGCCGATCAGGCGCTGGTGAATGCGGTGTGGGATCTCGATCCGACGGTGCTCGATCGGAAAGGCCGACGTTTCCGCGAAAAAACCCTCATCTATTTCGGCAGTCCCAGTTCGCTGGTTGTCGGCAAGCCGGTCACGTCCGGTTGGCCACGACCCGAGCGTCCGACGGCGTTTCCCAACCCCGATTCGATTCGGAAATTCATGACCGACCCGGCAGAAAAATTTCCGAAACCGGTCGAACCGTTAAGTGACGGAAACTGAGCTGAACCGAGCCAACAAAGTCAGGTCGCGAACCCGTCAAGGCGGTTGAGTTCACGTCCTCCGCCCGGCAATGAAGCGCCGTTCAGTGAACGGGATTCTCGAACCAGACGACGTTTTTGGAGTTCTGACCGGCGACGATGAGATCGAGGTCGCCGTCGGCATCCATGTCGAGGGAACGAAGGTCGTAGGCGGCCTGATCGCCGTCGATGAGGTGACGGCTGAAGTTGCCCTTGCCGTCGTTTTCATACCAGATCGCCCAGCGAGAATCCTTGGCGACGGTGGCGGCGTCGAGATCGCCATCGAGATCGAGGTCGGCGACGGTGAGACAGTGCGGTCCCTCGGGCTCGGGATCGATCTCGTGCCGGGTCCAGTCGGGTGCCTCCATCCAGAGCAGGCCAAAGCCATGACCGCGCGAGGCGAGGTAGTCGACTTTGCCGTCGCCGTTCAGATCGGCGGGCAGAATGTTGGTGGCGGCGGTCTGTTCGACGGCGAGGACGGTCTTTTCCCAGGGCTCGGTGACGGTCTCGGCGCTGCCCGGATTGGTCCAGTAGGCGAACCAGTTGCCATCCTCGAAAGGCTCGCCTTTGGCACCGACGGCGATTTCGCCCCAGCCATCGCCGTCGATATCGCCGAAGCCCATGTAGTGACTGCCGCCGCGGGCATCGCCCTTGGCAAAGAAATGGCGCGTCCAGCGCTCGGCGTTGTGAGGGTCGGCGGGGATCTCGCACCAGATCATGGAATCGGCGAGCGGGCCGGTGGGTTCGAAGTTGTTGATGAGCAGATCGAGTTTGCCGTCGCGGTTGATGTCGGCCTTGAGCAGGCAGTGAAAACCGTTGATGTCGGGCTCGACGACACGGTACACCCACTGGCCGCCGGGCTCGGAACCGGGTTTGCCGCCGCCGGGATTCTCGAGCCAGAAGACGGGGCCCTTGGAATTGCCTCCGAGGTAGTCGGGATCGCCATCGCCATCGACGTCGAAGACTTCGCTGTGGATGCACTGGCCACCGAGCTTGGGAAAAACATAAAGCACCTGCTCGGTCCAGTCGGGCGCGGCGAAGAGGCGCACTTTTCCGCCGGTGCTGGCGACGATGTCGACTTTGCCGTCGCCGGTGTAATCGGCGGCGTTGGCGGTGGCACAGGGGAAGCCCTCGAAGACGACGTGTTTTTCCCAGGCCGGTTCGGCGGCGGGCGGCGGAGTCTGGGCGTGGAGCATCGCGGGCGCGCCAAGAGACGCGGCGATCGCAGGGACGAGAAGGGAGATTTTCATGAAAGAGGGGGTGGGTCGATTGGGGTGGCGGACGCCCATCGTTCCAGTTACGATGCCGGGAATCCAGTCCGAATTCCCGCCATGAAACTCCCCTCGCTCTCTTCCTTGCCCCGCCAACTCGCCGGTTGCCGCAGATCGACCTGTTGGTGGCGCACGCTGGTTTCCACCCTATCGGTCGCGCTCGGTGGCTCGGCCCTGATCAGTGCGGAAAACACGCCGTCGACCAAGGTGCCGGTGGCGGAACGGATGGGCTCGGTCTGGTCGATCAGCGACGGCGACAACACGATTTACCTGGCGGGTTCCGTGCACCTGCTGCGCGAGGAAGACTACCCGGTTTCGCCGGTCTATGACCAGGTCTACGACGACAGCGAATCCATCGTGATGGAGGTCGATCTGGGTGAAATGCTGAATCCCGAAGGCATTCTCAAGGTGCAGCGACTGGGGATGTTCGGACCGGATGATTCGCTCGATCGGCACTTGAGCGCGGAATTGATCGACCGATTGAAGGCCTATCTCCAGACCCATCCCACCGGCCAACTGATGGCGCTCGGCCTGCCGAAAATGAAGCCGGGTATGATCCTGCTTTCCATCAGTTCGCTGGAAGCCATGCGGATGAATGCACGGCCTGAACTGGGTCTGGAAACGACCATCTACCAGAAGGCGATGGGAGATGGCAAAACGGTGAGTGGCCTGGAGACGGTGGAATTCCAGATGACCTGCTTCGACGAGCTGTCTGACAAGGAAATCGAGAAACTGCTAGGCGAAACGCTGGACGAGGTGGACGAAATGTCCGCCAAGATCGACAAACTCATCGCGGCCTGGCATCGCGGCGAGGAAGGAAAGCTCGACACGCTGATGAATGAAGAGATGGAGGAGGGCAAAGTGCGTGAGCTGCTGCTGACGGAACGCAACGCCAACTGGATTCCCCACATCGAAAAGGCGATCAAAGGCTCCAGGAACGTGATGTTTCTCGTCGGAGCGGCCCATCTGGTGGGGAAAGACAGCGTGGTCGACCTGTTGCGGAAGAAAGGCTACCAGGTGGAGAAAGTGGTTCCCAAGGCGGCGCTGAAGAAGGCTGCCTGACCGCAAGTCTTTCCCATTGGCGCTTTCCCGCAGGCCACTTCCATCTTGGACAGGCGGCAAGCACGGGTATATTCGGCCCGCCATGCCGGAAACCGACTCCCAGCCAGACCGTTCCAACGAACCGACCAAGTTGATGGTCGTGAATCGCGGAGAAATCGCGATTCGCGTCTTTCGCGCCGCCACCGAACTCGGACTGCGGACCGTCGCCATCTACGCGGAGGAGGACCGGTTTTCCCGTCACCGTTTCAAGGCGGATGAGGCCTATCTGCTGCGCCAGGAAAAGGGTCCGGTGGGCGCGTATCTCGATATCGAGGGCATCGTGCGGCTGGCGAAAGACAAGGGCGTGACGCTGATTCACCCCGGGTACGGCTTTCTCTCGGAGAATGCGGAATTCGCCCGCGCTTGCCGCGAGGCCGGCCTGGTTTTCATCGGTCCCGACGCGGAAATCCTCGAGTCCATGGGCGACAAGGTTTCAGCGCGCGCCCTCGCCAAGAAAATCAACGTTCCCACCCTGCCGGGCACCGAGGATCCGGTTTCCGATCCCGACGCGGCGATGGAGATCGCCCGGGAAATCGGTTTTCCGCTCATCATCAAGGCCGCCCACGGCGGCGGCGGACGCGGCATGCGCGTGGTCGAAAAGGAGACCGAACTGAAGGGCAAGCTCGCGGAAGCGCAGAACGAAGCAGAAAAGGCTTTCGGCAATCCCGAGGTGTTCCTCGAACGTTTCGTCGGGCGCGCCAAGCACATCGAGGTGCAGGTGCTGGGAGACCGGCACGGCCACGTCATTCACCTGCACGAACGCGATTGCTCGGTGCAGCGTCGGCACCAGAAAGTGATCGAGATCGCCCCGTCGGTGAACCTCGATGAAGCGATCCGCACCGAACTCTGCGCCGCCTCGGTCCGCATCGGGCGGGAACTCGGCTACAACAACGCCGGCACGGTGGAGTTCCTTTACGATCTCGATCGGAACGAGTGGTACTTCATCGAGATGAACCCCCGCATCCAGGTGGAACACACCGTGACGGAGGTCATCACCGGCATCGACCTGGTGCGTTCCCAGATTCTCGTCGCGCAGGGCCATGAATTGCACGGTCCCGAGATTGGCATTCCCGCCCAGGAAAACATCCCGCGGAACGGCTACGCGGTGCAATGTCGGATCACGACCGAGGATCCCGAGCGCAACTTTGCTCCCGACTACGGCAAGATTTCCAACTATCGCTCGGCGGCGGGTTTCGGTATTCGTCTCGATGCCGGCGCCGGCGACGCGGGTTCGGTCATCACGCCCTACTACGACTCGATGCTGGTCAAGCTGACCGCCTTCGGCCCTACCTTCGAGATCGCCCTGCAACGGACGAACCGCGCGTTGCGGGAATTCCGTATCCGCGGGGTGAAGACCAACATTCCGTTTCTGGAAAATGTCGTCATGCACGAGACTTTCCGGTCCGGGGACGCGACGACGCGGCTCATCGACACGGAGCCGAGCCTGTTCCAGTTCAAGCCCCGTCGAGACCGGGCGACGAAGTTGCTCGCCTATCTCAGCGACATCACCGTCAACGGCAACGCCACCGCCAAGGGCTACCGGCTTGAGGAGATCCTGCCGCCGGCACGGGTGCCGCATTTCGATCCGCGCGGCGACGTGCCTCCGGGCACTCGCGACAAATTGCTCGAACTCGGCCCGGAGGAGTTTGCCCAGTGGATTCACGAGCAGAAGCGGCTCCTCATCACCGACACCACCCTCCGCGACGCCCACCAGTCGCTCATCGCGACGCGAATGCGAACCGTCGACATGCTGCACGTGGCCGACGTCATCGCCCAGCGAACGCCCAACCTGTTCAGTCTCGAAATGTGGGGCGGCGCCACCTTTGACACCGCGATGCGATTCCTCAAGGAATGTCCCTGGGAACGCCTTCGGTGGCTGCGGGAACGCATTCCCAACATCCTCTTCCAGATGCTGTTCCGCGGGTCGAACGCGGTCGGATACTCGAACTACCCCGACAATGTCGTCGCCGGTTTCATCAAGCACGCCGCCGATTCCGGGATGGACATCTTCCGGATCTTCGATTCGCTGAACTACCTGCCCAACATGGAGGTGGCAATGGCGGCGGTGCGCGAGGAGACCGATTCCATCTGCGAGGCCGCCATCTGCTACACCGGCAACATCACCGATCCGAAGCGCGACAAGTATTCGCTCGAATACTACATCAAGAAGGCCAAGGAGCTGGAGAAGATGGGCGCCCACATCCTGGCCATCAAGGACATGGCGGGCCTTTGCCGTCCGGCGGCGGCGAAGAAACTGTTTGCCGCGTTGCGCGAGGAGATCGGATTGCCCATCCACTTCCACACCCACGACAGCTCGGGCATCAATGCTGCCTCGGTGTTGCAGGCCTGTGACTCCGGCGCCGACATCGTCGACCTGGCCATCGCCTCGATGTCCGGCTCCACCAGCCAGCCCAATCTCAACTCCGTCGTCGCCGCCCTCGACGGTCACGAACGCGACCCGGGGATCGACCTGCAGGCCCTCAACGAGATGTCGGACTACTGGGAGGAAGTGCTGGCCTTCTACAAACCCTTCGATTCCAGCCCGCGCGCGGGCAGTGCCGAGGTCTACGAGCATGAAATGCCCGGCGGCCAGTTCACCAACCTGAAGGAACAGGCCCACGCCATGGGACTGGGTCATCGTTGGCCAGAAATCGCCCGCACCTATGCCGAGGTGAACCAGCTTTTCGGCGACATCATCAAGGTGACGCCCAGCTCCAAGGTGGTCGGCGACATGTGCATGTTCCTGGTGACGCGCGGCATTTCGCCGGCCGACGTGCCGAGCCTGAAACCGGGTTCCGTCGACTTCCCCGAGTCGGTCATCGACATGCTGTGGGGCGGTCTTGGGCAACCCGACGGCGGCTGGCCAAAGGACGTGCAGAAGGCCGTGCTCGGCGATCGTGAACCGACCACCAAGCGCCCCGGCGAACTCGCCGCTCCCGTCGATATCGAGGCAGTCCGCCAGGAGGTGTCCGAAAAGCTGGGCCGCGCCGCTACTGACGACGACCTCTACAGCCACCTGATGTATCCCCAGGTTTTTGCGGACTTTCAGAAATTCCTCGATACCTACGACAAGCTCACCGGACTGCCGACGACGGCCTTCTTTTACGGGCTCCAGGTCGGCGAGGAAATCTCCGTCGAAATCCAACCCGGGAAGATTCTTTTCTGCAAGCTCGTCGGCATCAACGAACCCGACGCCGAAGGTCGCCGCACCATTTTCTACGAGCTCAACGGCATGCCCCGTGAGTCCGTGGTCGTCGACAAGGAACGTGCTCCCAAGAATCTCGTTACCCGCCAGAAAGGCGACAGCAAGGACCCGCTCCAGGCCGTCGCTCCCATGCCCGGCATGGTCACCGACGTCGCCGTCGGCGTCGGCCATCCGGTGAAGGAGGGAGATCCGTTGGTCACCCTCGAGGCGATGAAGATGCTGACCACGATTTCCGCAATGCAGGATGGCGTGGTGAAGGAGATCCTCGTCACCCAGGGCGAAGCCGTCGAGACCGACGACCTGCTGATCCAGTTGGAGGAAGCGTGAAGTGACCCCGGCGACGGGCGGGAGGTTCCCGCCTGCGCCCGGGAGGGAAGAGCGCCCGCCAAAGGATCGGGCAGGACGGAGCCTGCCCCTCCGGACTGAGCCGCGTGGAAGGGAACGACGCCGAGGGTGGAGCTACTCCTCTTGGTCCCCGTCCTTCCCGGCGGCGAGATGAAATCGGCGGAGCCCGCCCACCCCCGATCCGAACCACCTCCTACGGCGTTCCTCGATTTCCCTGGAGAATTCGATCAAAGAGCGCCTGGTCACCCACGGCGAAACGTTCCCGACCGATCGTGTATTTTTTTCCGTCGGTCCGCAGGAACACCCCACTCTTTCCGTCCTCGGTGAACTCCAGAAGGCTGGCGTTGATCGTCCTACCATCAGCGGCCGTCCAGTCGCGCACCGGATAGGGCAGGGTGGTGGATTCGACGGAGGCGACGGACGCGGTCGCCGCCGGCTTGGCTTTTTCGGGCGTCGTCACCTCGGCTAGCCCCGATTCCGCGGCGACATCCGGTTCACCCTTTTCCAGGCCGCCTTTCTCAGCTGGTTCCTGTTCGGCCAAGGTGCGCTGGAAGGCGTCCGGATTCACCGCGGTACTCACGCTCACGGCGACGGCGAACAGGGTGGCGATCACCGCCCAACCCATGGCCGGAATGAAGAAGAGGGTGTGGCGGGATCGAATCGCGACGTGTTGTCCGGTTTTGGGATCGATCATCACCTGCTCCCGCGTCTTGCCCAGGGTCTTCGCATAGAACAGACCACCGAGGGCGATGCCCCAGATGCCGATGGCCGACGACCAACGCTCGGGAACCTCGAGTGCCGCGCACGCGGTGTAGGCCCCGAACGCTCCCAGCGCGGCAAACACGATGATCAGAATTCCATGTCCGGTCCAGATGATCATGGCACCGGTGTAGTCGGCATTCCCGTTCCAGGCAAGCCAAAACCTTTCCTAATCGAAATCAGCGCCTTTCCGAACCGACGAACTCCAGCGTTGGCTGATCATCGGAGGAAGCCGGGGCCACCCGCAGCCTCTCCGGGGTCAGCTCGATCTCGACGGCGCCCAGTTCGGTGAGATCGAAGAGCGCGATTCCCCGCCGCCCGAGTTCCTCCCGCCAGGCTTCGCTCGCGCCCTCGTGGGACGGGAACTCGTGGTTCGTCGTCACCACGGCCCGCGGTCGCACCTGGTCGAGAAATTCGACCAGGCCAGAGATCTCCGAGGCATGCCAGCCCTTGATCCAGACATCGGCCCGCAGGCCGCGCGTCTCGTGGGCGAGCAGCCATTTCTCGGTCAGGAACCCGCTGTCGGCCGTGCTGAGAATACGCCAATCGTGGTGCTTGAGTTGCCACACCAGGCAGCGGTCGTCCGCGTTACCCGGGGGATCTCCATCGCGAGGCGGATAGAGAATGGTCAGGGTGGATTTGGTTGCCAACGGAAACCGGTCTCCACGGGCAACCCTAAAATGGCGATTGCCCGTGCGATCGATGGCGTCGAGCAGGCGCGGTACCGCCGAGGAGCGGCTGTCGTAGGGCGACGTGATCACCGCACCGGGATCGAATCGGTCGACGATCACCGGCGCGGCTCCGAGATGATCGAAATCCCCGTGAGTCAGCAGCAGCCCCTGGAGGCGGTTGACCGCGCGATTGCGAAGCAGCGGTTGGCCGGCGCTGGCATAACCGATGGGATCACCGGGATCGATCAACCAGTGCGCCGTCCGATGTTCGTCGGTGTGAAAACTCCAGAGTTGTGACAGTCCGGAAAAAGTTGGTTCGAACGCGGTGACTCGAAAGCTGTCCTTCGGAAGAAAAGATCGATCGAGTTGGGCGGGATTCACGTGGACGTATCCCGCCGGTGCCGCCGCGAAAAGGCCCGCCGTCCAGGTGACGAATCGCACCAGGCCCCCGTTCAATGGATTGAGAACCGCGGAGGAAATCAGGCTGCCGCCCAGCGCCGTGAAAACCGTGCTGACAAAAGCGAGGCTGAGAACGCCCGTGGCCAGGGGAACCATGACGAGATTCGCGGGGACGGCGACGGGTGTCAGAAGTTGGAAATGATAGACCACGAGAAAGGCCGACCCGGCCCAGGCCGCGAGTGAAACCGCGAGCCCCTTCGACGTTTTTCCCGCGCCCCAATCGATGCCCCGCCGCCATCGCGGCGCAAACCGACGAGGCAGAAACGGATCGATGCGAAAGGGTCGGAAGAAGACGTCGCGGAGACAATCCGCAAAGAGCGCGATCGAAGCCAGCACCGCGAAAGAGAGCTGAAAACCCGGCAGGAACAGCTGCTGGGTGTCCACCGCGAGGATGAGCAGCGCCGCAAAACCGAGGCTGTTGAGCAGGCGCGGCTTTCGCTCCGTGACGAAGCCGACCAGCACCACCGTGGCCATCACCGCCGCCCGTATCGCCGAAGGACGCAACCCGGTGACGGTCGCATAGAAAAGCCCCGCTGGAATCAGGATCCAGACCGCAAGACGCCGCGGGACCCGCAACCAGCGAAGCAGGAACCAGAGGATCGCCAGAAAAAGTCCCACATGGAGTCCGGAGACGGCGAAAACATGCATGGCCCCGGCGAGTCGGAACTGTTCCTCGATGTGTTCCGGCGTGTCCTCGCGGGAACCCAGGACCATCGCCTTGATCACTGAAGCCGAGGCCGGTTCGTCTTCCAAACCCCGCGTGATGATTCCCTCGACGGCGTGCCGCGACCTCAGCGCGACCGCGATGATCGGATTGCCGACATTTCGTTCGATCAGGCGAATGCGGTCTCCCGGTCCGACCACGAATTCCCCCTCCGCTCCCAGCGTCCGCCCGAAAAACGCCGCCGGATCGAATGCTCCCGGCGCCTTGGGTGGATCGAACGGTTTCAACAAACCCGTCGTGGTGATTCGGTCGCCATAGCGCAGCCTCTCGTTCGGACTGGTCAGCCGGACCGGGAGTCGCTGGTCGCAATGAAAGGTCATTCCCGCCACTTCCATCCGGGAAAAATGGACCACGCAACGTCCGCTCCGGGTTCGGCCCGCCCCGGGAGAATCCGGCTCCTTCACCACCAGCCCCGTCGCCTCCAGGCGGATCTGGTCGCCTTTTTTCAGGTTTGGAGAAAACGGAAACTGCCCCGCCTGCCACAGCGCCACGCAGTGTCCGAACCCGAAAACCCCCGCCGTTCCGATGGCGAGGAGGCCTGGCCAGCAGGGTCGTTTCCAGGCCAGCAGAAATGCCAACGCCGCCAGCGCGAGGAAAGCGCCCATCGGCAGCGGCCCCCACCACCGGTCAGCCACCACGATTCCAACTCCCGCCGCGAGGGCAAGCGGCACCAGCGGATCCCGCCCGAGGAGGGAAGTCAGCCACGCGCGGAATCGATCGAACATCAGGTCTTTCTATCCTTGCAGGAAGTCTGGCGGCAACGAAACGATCGCGATTTTTTGCGGGTCCACCGGAAACCGGGTTCTCTCCACTCGGAAACAGAAAAGGCCACCCGCGGGAAATGCGGGCGGCCCTTTTGAGTCGAAACTTGCTTTTGAACTAACCCTGTCAGGTCGCTGACCCAACAGGGTTGACGGTGTCACACTGGGCTCAGCCGAGTTCGCCGAGCTTGGCCTTGATGGCTTCGAAATTCGGGAGTTCGCCCGGATTGTCGCTGCTTTCGGCGTAGGCGATGTTGCCCGCCTTGTCGACGATGAAGGCGGAACGCTTGGGCACGCCACCCATGGTCAGGTTCTTCGCCGGCAGGAAGCTGTCGTAGGCAACGTCGTAGGCCTTGGCGGCGGTGTGCTCGTAATCGCTGAGCATGGTCAGCTTGATGCCTTCCTTCTCGGCCCAGGCGGCTTGGGCGAAGGGGTTGTCTCCGCTGATGCCGAAGACTTTCGCGTTGAGGCTCTCATACTCGGCCAGCTCGCTGGTGACGGAGCAGAACTCCTGGGTGCAGACGCCGGTGAAGGCCATCGGCACGAAGAGGAGAAGAAGGTTTGAGCTGCCAACCTGGTCGCTGAGTTTGACCAGTTCGGGACCATTTTCACCGAGGGCGGTGAGTTCAAAATCGGGGGCTTTTTCGCCAACTGCCAGTGCCATGATGCTTGGTGGGTTTCGGGTTAAGACGGGAGAGATGTTCTTGGTTTTGCGGGTCCGGTGTTTGTGGACCCGGGTGGACTATAGAAAGCCACGCGACGCGGTCAAACGAAAGGCATGCGACCTTCTCGGGGTCGCCGGAATTTCCCCGGTGACGAACCGGGATTGTCGGTTAACGGTGAGACCATGACGGATGCCGACGACTTCCCGACTCCGGCGGATGAAACCACGCCACCGCTGGATGCGATGTCTCTGCGCCTGGCCGCGGCGAACGCCTTGATCCGTCGCCGCCGCACGATCAAGCCGGCGGACATGAGTGAAAAACCGATCGCGAATCTGCACCTGGCCACGA
>JAGRPB010000265.1 GCA_020439945.1 Verrucomicrobiia bacterium | reverse complement strand
GGGCTGATCGGTATCGACCCCGTAGCTGGCGATTCGGCCGGGATTGTAGTTCGGTTGATATTCTACCAAGTCGATGCCGTTGTAAACAATATGAACTTTTTCACTCGGAATGTCGAAATGACGGAGGACGTCGGCTTTGGTCTCCGTGGAGACCGCGATGACGGCGTCGGCCATCTGGATGGCGGTCCTTTCAAGCCAGACGGTGAAGTCATAGCCGCCGCCAAGCTGCTCGCGTTTCCAAGGGCGCAGTGGCTCGAGCGAGTGGACTGTCAGGATCAGCGGCGTGCCGTAGTTGAGCTTGGCGAGGATGCCTCCGAAATGGGAATACCAGGTGTGGAGATGGACGACATCGGCGTCGACGGCGTGGGTGTTGAACTCCAGGGAACGCTGCAGCGCCCCGAAGACGGAGTGCAGGTGCTCCGGCGCGGTGTAGCCCGAGCGATCCCAGCCGGCGCCACGCACCTTGGGCTCGTGGGGACCGCCGTCCTCCCACTGTTCGCCGAAGCAGCGCACTTCCACCTCGCAGAGTCTCGCCAGTTCACGGGCGAGATACTGGACGTGAATGCCGGCCCCGCCGTAGACGTTGGGCGGGTATTCGTTGGTCAGGATCAGGGACTTCATGGAACGCGGAGGTCGGAACGCGGAACGCGGAATTTTTCAGAAAAGCAGGAATGGAGCCGATGTGAGGAAAACGCAAAGGCAGAAAGGAATTGGCGGTCATTCAAATCATTCGTGAAAATTCGTGTTGGAAGAGTAGAAACACGAATTGTCACGAATTTCAGGAATGGCCACGAATGAGCGGGAGCGTGGGGGCGAGCCCGTGAATCCCGTATTTGAGGGACGCCGCCGATTTCGGACTTGTGGCCGAAGCGGTCAGAATTCCACCGTTTCCTTCCACTTGGCGACGGATATTTCGCCGTCGTGGCGGGCGCGAAGCGCTTCGGCGAGGGCCTGCGAGCGATCGGGTTCGCCGTGGACGAGCCAGACTTTCTCCTTTCGGCCGCCGGTGCCATCGAAGTAGTGGAGCAGTTCGCTGTGATCGGCGTGGCCGGAGAAACTGTCGAGGATCTCCACGTTGGCGTTCAGTTTGAAAGGCTCGCCGAAAATGTTCACTTCCTCCCAGTGGTTGCGAATTTTCCAGCCGAGCGTGTTTTCGGCGCAGTAACCGACGAAGAGAATGGTGTTTTTCGGATCCTCGATGTTGTTCCGGAGGTGGTGGAGAATGCGGCCGGCCTCGCACATGCCGGAGGCGGAAATGATGATGCCGGACTCGTCGGAGGCGTTGAGTGCCTTGGACTCCGAGACGCTACGGATCAGGCGCAGGCCCTCGAAGCCGAAGGGATTGCGCTTTTCGAACAGGAAATTGTAGACCTCCTCGTTGAAGCATTCCGGGTGAATCCGGAAAATCTCCGTGGCGCTGACAGCCAGCGGACTGTCGACCCAGATGGGGACTTCGGGAATGCGACCGGCCTCGGTCAGTTCGTGGAGCACGTAAATGAGCTGCTGGGTGCGCTCGACGGCGAAGGCGGGAATGATCACTTTGCCCCTTTTTTCCAAAGTGCGGTTGATGACGCCCTCGATCCGTTCGTTGGCCTGGGTCGGCAGTTCATGCTCGCGACCGCCGTAGGTGCTCTCCATCAGCAGGATGTCCACGTCGTCCGCGAGGACCGGATCGCGTAGCAATTCGTTGGTGCCGCGCCCCACGTCGCCGGAAAAGAGGAGTCGCCGGTGTCGGTCGCCCTCGGTGATGTCGAGCACGACCTGGGCGGAACCGAGAATGTGGCCGGCGTCGATGAAGGAAAGGGTGACGCCGTTGGCAATGGGCATGGGGCGCTCGTAGCCGATGTTGACGAACTGGCGCAGGCAACGCTCGGCGTCCATTTCATCGTAGAGTGGTTCGATCTGGGGATCGCCGTTCCTTTTGCGGCGTTTGTTGATCCATTTGACGTCGTAGGTCTGAATGCGCGCCGAATCGGGCAGCATGATCGAACACAGGTCGCGGGTGGCGAAAGTCGCGTAGATGTTTCCACGGAAGCCCTGCTTGCAGAGGTTCGGCAGGTTGCCGCTGTGATCGATGTGGGCGTGGGACAGGACGACGGCGTCGAGCGTGGCGGGATCGAAGATGAAATTCTGGTTCCGTTCCCAGGTGTCCATGCGGTGCCCCTGGTAGAGCCCGCAATCGAGCAGGATCCGGCTGCCGTTGACCTCGAGTAGATGCTGGGAACCGGTCGTCGTCCCTGCCGCGCCGCAGAATTTCAATTTCATCGGCCCCGTGTTAAAGCGGGACGCGGCGCGTGACAAGGACGAAGCGCTCTGGCGGTCACGGAATCCGGGTGATCGGCCGGCCCGTTTTTTCCGGATAGGAGAAGCCTTTGAGGCGATTCTTTCTCAAAGTTGCTCCGCCAATTCGTGCAGTTCGTTGGTCACTCCGTGAGTCTCCGAAGTCGAAGCGGGCTTCTCAGGGCGACCGAAGGCCTTGATACCGCGCGGGCCGGACTCGGAGATCTCGAAACGCATTCGCTCGGCGTCCCAGTAGGCACGTTCGGCTCGCATCTGGGCTTCGGCGGGCGATTGGAAAATGGGGTTCGCCGCGACCGAACTGAGAATGGAATGCACTTTCAGGGTCAGGGGATCCTTTTCCACCGACTGCATCAAGCGGATCACCTCCTCCGGGGTGCGCGCGTGGGACAGGTCTCCGCCACTGATTCGGAAAAAGTAGATGGCTTCATTCACCGCCGCGACGTCTCTACGAAGATTGGCGGAACCACCGTCGGAAAACAGGTATTCCATTCCAAAATGGCCAGCCATGGCAATCACGGCGATGGCGACGGAGAGATTGATGAAGTCGGCCAGGCTAAATTTTTGGCTGGTGGGAGCGCTTGCGGGTGCGGTGTTCATGGGAGGACGGAATTTTTCGACTGGAAATTGTAAATAATGTAATTTTCATAAAAAATCAACCATTTCAGAATTCGAAAGCCACGGAAGCGTGTGGTCCCTCGAATGCTTCACGGGAAGCTCGGAGAGGGGGGGGGGACTATTCTCCCGCCGGGAGATCCTGATAGAGCGCCGGAAAGTAGGAATCCAGGGTTCGAGAGTCGAAAACAAGGGAGAGCGGACCGCGTTCGCCGCCGATCGATTCCGCCAATCCGGATTCGATCGCGAGGTGGATGATGCGGCTGGCGGTGGTGGCTTTGCGCCCGATCAATCCGGGCACTTCGCCGCGTTTCACCTGTCCCCGCACCAGGGCGGATTTCAGCAAGCGACCGACCTGCTCGCGCTCCGGCGTTTTCCATTGGGAAAAACGAACGTGTAGGTGGGCCTCAATACGCCGGCTCAGGGAAGAGAGGTCGAGCAGCCCGCCCATGAAGCGAATCTGATCCAGAATGGTATCGAGAAAAAAATGGCAATGCTCGGCGAGACCCTGATCCGAAAGATTGCCGCGGCCATCAGAGTCATTCCGGCGTTGGGAGTCCGCCAGCGAGAGATGACGGTAGTATTCCTTGCGATTTCGGGCGAAACCGCGGGAGATCGTCCAAAGGCCGAAGGCGCCCACCTGACAGCGCGTGAGCCAGGCGTGGGTGTGGAGACGGGCGACGCGTCCGTTTCCGTCGCCAAAGGGATGGATCCAGACGAGACGGTGGTGGGCAGCCGCCAATGCGACGAGTTGATTGGTCGCGATGATGCGTCGGCTGCGGTAAAAATCGCCGAAACGTTCGATGAAACGCGGAACCGCTCCGGAGAACGGCGGTTGATGGGATCCGATCCCGACTTCGTAATTCCGGAATTCGCCCGGCGTGACAGGAAAAGTGCGCCCATCCTTGTGGCGGCCGATGCGGAGTTCTTCGGGCAGGATTTCGTAAAATTCCCGATGAAGCCATTGAATGAATCCGGCCGAGTGGATATCGAGATCGGGTTCGGCTTCCAGGCGGTCCACCATTTTCTTTTCCACTTCAATGTGAGCGCGGGCCATCCACTGGTGGGCGCGTTGATCCGGTTGAGCGGAAAACTCTTCGTTCAGAGCGGCTTCGATGTCTTTGGGGAAGGTCTTGTGCCCTTCGATCAGGTTGGAATAGTAGCTGTTCATTTCCCGGATCAGTTGGGAGATCCGTTCTCTGACTTCCACAGCTGGGAGCAGTCCTTCGAGACGCCCTGCTTCGCGAAGAATTTGGCAGGTGATCTCCGCGAGATCGTTGCGCCGATGATCCGGCAGCAGTGGCTCGAACGCAGAGATTTCGGTGTAAAGCTCGGGCGCGTCTGCCATGTGAGAGAGGGGAAAGCGGTGGGGACGTTTAGCTCCGCAGATCAATCATGCCACGGATGATAAACATTCGCGCGTCATTTTTGAAACAAAATCTAAAAGAACAAAATCGCCTCCCCCATCCCCTCGTACCCTGTCTGGCGTTGCCAGACAGGGTACGAGGGGA
>JAGRPB010000264.1 GCA_020439945.1 Verrucomicrobiia bacterium | reverse complement strand
TTTCCCCATCAAAATTCTTCCCGCCGAGGCCATCGTCAGCGGCCCGGAAAAAGCCCCGGCCGGCAGCGAAGTGAAGATTGAGTGGAAAGGCCCTAACAACCAGGGTGACTACATCACCATCGTCGAAGCCGGAGCCGACGAAGGCGCCTACAAGGACTACGACTACACCAAGAACGCCGCAGACGGCATCGCCAAGGTGAAGGCGCCCGAGGAAGCCGGCGACTACGAGATTCGCTACGTCACCGGCCAGAAAGGCAAGACACTCGCCAGCGCGCCGCTGATCGTCGAGTCCGTTTCGGCCACGGTTTCCGGTCCGGAATCGGTCGTGGCGGGTAGTGAATTCGCCGTCGAATGGACCGGCCCGAAAAACCAGGGCGACTACGTGACCATCGTGGAGAAAGGCGCCGAAATCGGGAAATATCGTGACTATTTCTACACCAAGAACACCGAATCTCCCGGCAAACTCCGCGCCCCGGAAACGGCCGGCGAACACGAGATTCGTTTCATGACTCAGGGCGGAAAAATGCTGACCTCCGCCCCGATCGTAGTCGGCGCGGCCAATGCCACGCTGAAAGCCCCCGAATCGGCCATCGGTGGAGCGGAGGTAACGGTCGAGTGGGCGGGCCCCGCCAACAAGAGTGACTTCCTCGCCATCGTGCCCGCCGGCGCAAACGATGGTCGCTACCGCATCTACACCTACGTTCGCGATGAACCGACCGTGAAAGTCGAAGCTCCCGAAATGGAAGGCGCCGCCGAGATTCGCTACATCACCGGCAAGGACAAGAAGATCCTCGCCAGTGTGCCGATCACCCTCGAAGCCGCGACCGCCAAGCTGACCTCGGTGCCGGAGAAAATGGTCGCCGGTGACAACGTCGCCGTGACCTGGGAAGGTCCCAATCACAAGCGCGATGTGATCTGCATCGTCCCCGCCGACGCCGAGGCCAAGCAGGTGAACAACTACATCTACGTGACGAACGGCCCGGACCAGAAAATCCGGGTGCCGAAGAAAGCCGGCAACTACGAGGTCCGCTACGTCACCGGCCGCGACCGGAAGATCCTGGCCAGTCAGAAAGTTACGATCGTGGCGGAGTAATTCGCCTGGAGGAACCTTCGTCGCTTCCCTCAGAGGCGGCGAAGGATCGTCGCGATCCGGGGACGACTCAGGCCCCCACCAACAGTCGTGTCGGATCCTCGATGCATTCCTTGACCCTGACCAGAAACGTCACGGCTTCCTTGCCGTCGACGATTCGGTGGTCGTAGCTGAGGGCGAGATACATCATCGGACGGATCACGACTTCGCCATTCACCGCCATGGGGCGTTCCAGGATGTTGTGCATCCCGAGAATGCCGCTCTGGGGCGGATTCAGGATCGGCGTGGAAAGCATGGAACCGTAAATGCCGCCGTTGGAAATCGTGAAAACGCCGCCCTGCAAATCGTCGATCTGGATTTTTCCGTCGCGAGCCTTCTTCGCGTAGTCACCAATGGCCTGCTCGATCTCGGCGAACGATTTCTGGTCGCAGTCGCGAATCACCGGCACGATCAACCCTTTCTCAGTTCCCACGGCCACGCCGATGTCGTAGTAGTGGTTCTGAATGATTTCCTCGCCGTCGATCTGAGCGTTGATACCGGGCACCGCCTTCAGGCCTTCCACCACGGCCTTCACGAAAAAGGACATGAATCCGAGCTTCAGTCCGTGTTTGGCGACGAAGCTGTCCTGGATGCGTTTCCGCAGCGCCATCACCTCGGACATGTCGCACTCGTTGAAGGTCGTCAGGAGCGCCGCATTCTGTTGAGCGCTCACCAGTGAAGCGGCGATCTTGCGCCGCAGTGGCGTCATCTTTTTGCGCGAAGTGCGAGGCGCCGTCGTATCCGCGGCGGCCGGAGCCGAGGACGCCGCCGGTTTCGTGGTTTCCACCACGGAAAGTTCCGGTTTTTTCTCTCCGCCTTCGGATTCTTCCCCGCTGGCGGCGAGGACATCGGCCTTGGTGATGCGACCACCGGCGCCGGAACCCTCGACATCGGCGAGGTCGACCCCTTTCTCTTCCGCGATCTTCCGCGCGACCGGTGTGGCCCGGACGTGCTCGTCGTCTTCGGCGGATGCCTCGTCCTCGTCTTCCGAAGTCGGCTCCTTCTCCTTGCCGCCATTTGACCCTGTTGACTCCGCGACCTGACCCTCTTCAATCGTCGCGATCACCGCGCCGATGTCGACTTCCTCGCCCTCTTGCGCCGTGATGTGGAGGGTGCCTTCCACCTCGGCTTCGAGATCCTGGGAAACCTTGTCGGTGTCGAAGGTCACCAGCTGATCGCCGACTTGGACGCCCTCGCCATCCCGCTTGTGCCAGGTGGCGATGGTCGCGGAAGTGATGGATTCGCCGACGGAAGGAATCTTGATCTCGTGAGCCATGGTCAGGGGAAAATCGGTGGGAATTTCTCGGCGTCTATCTCACACGCTGAAGGCGGCTTCGACAAGCGCTTCCTGTTCGCGCTTGTGGATGATCTTGGCGCCCGCCGCCGGACTGGCCGCCCGATCCCGGCCGGCATAACGCACGTGGTGACTGGTCAGCTGCTGAAGCCGCGGACCGATGAAAGTCCACGCGCCCATGTTGAGCGGTTCCTCCTGGCACCAGACCCATTTGTGGGCTTGGGAATAGCGATCCGTGATGCTCGTGAGCATTTCCTTGTGAAAGGGATACAGCTGCTCGATCCGGACGATGGCACTGTCCTTGATCTCGTTCTCTTCCCGATACTTGAGGAGGTCGAAATAGACCTTGCCGGTGCAGAAAACGATCCGGTTGATCCGCTCGGGATCGTCGACCAGGAGGTGATCGTCATCCAGGATTTCGCGGAAGCAGGTGCCCTCGTCGAAGTCCGCGTCGTGGGACACGCAACCGTCGTGATTGAGCAGGCTCTTCGGCGTCATCAGGATGAGCGGCTTGCGGAACGGACGACGCATCTGGCGCCGGAGTATGTGGAAATACTGGGCCGGCTTGGTGAGATAGCAGACCTGTATGTTCTGCTCGGCGCAAAGCTGGAGAAAACGCTCCAGTCGGGCGCTGCTGTGTTCGGGCCCCTGCCCTTCGTAACCGTGCGGCAGAAGCATGACGAGATGGCTGTTCCGCTGCCACTTGCTCTCCGCGGAAGAGATGAACTGGTCGACGATCACCTGGGCCCCGTTGGCGAAGTCGCCGAACTGGGCTTCCCACAAGACCAGCGCGTCGGGCTCCTGGAGGGAGTAACCATATTCGAAGGCGAGCACGGCGAATTCCGAGAGCAGGCTGTTGTAGATCCAGAGCTTGGCTTCCTGGTCGGGCAGCAGGTGGTTGAGCGGTTTGTAGCGAGCCCGCGTCTCCCGGTCGTAGAGGACGGCATGGCGCTGGCTGAAGGTTCCTCGGCGGCAATCCTGACCGGAGAGACGCACGGCGTTGCCTTCCACGATCAACGAACCGAAGGCCAGGGCCTCGGCGGTGGCCCAGTTGTAGGGTCCGCCCCCTTCGACGGCTCGACGGCGTTGATCGAGGAATCGTTTCTCGATTTTCTCGTTCAGCTTGAAGTTGCCCGGCACACGACACATTTTCTGCCCGATATCGCGGAGGGTATCGAGACTGATTCCGGTCGACACCGGATCGTGGGAGTAGGGCGGCTGCGGCTCGCCGATGACCCCTTCGAGATCGTGTCCCTCGCCGCGAGCCTGGGCTTCCTCGAGTTCCTGCAATTCGGCGTCGAGCGCGTCCTGACAGGCTTTCTCGACGGCGTCGACTTCGTCGCGGGTAAAGTCCCCGTTCTCGACCAGTTCCTTTTTGAAAAGGGTCGCCGTCGATTCGTGGGCGCGGACCTCGCGATACATCTTCGGCTGGGTGAAGGCCGGCTCGTCGCCTTCGTTGTGTCCGTGGCGACGGTAGCAGACGATATCGATGATCACATCGGCTTTGAACTTCTGGCGATAGTCGAGCGCGAGTTCCGCCGCATACATCACGTCCATCGGCGAATCACCGTTCACGTGAAAAACGGGCGCCTCGATCATCTTCGCTACATCGGTGCAGTAAGCGGATGACCGTGCGTCGGCGGGCGAGGTGGTGAAACCGATCTGGTTGTTCACCACGATGTGAATGGTGCCGCCGGTGCGGTATCCGGTGAGTTGGGAAAAGTTCAGCAACTCGGCCACGCTCCCCTGCCCCGCGAAGGCGGCATCTCCATGAATCAATATCGGCAGGACCGGACTCCGGTCCACTCCCTGGTCGCGTTTTTCCGGATCGAGGGCGCGCTGCCGGGCGCGGGTCTTGCCCTCCACGACACCGTTGACTGCTTCGAGGTGACTGGGATTGGCCGCCAGTTGGATTTCGATTTCTTCCCCGGATTCGTTTTTCCGAACCGCCTCGAAACCGAGATGATATTTCACGTCGCCATCGCCGGCCACGAGATTCGGCACGTAGTTTT
>JAGRPB010000263.1 GCA_020439945.1 Verrucomicrobiia bacterium | reverse complement strand
CAACAACCTAAGCCGTTTCGGCTCGCTTTTCGTCAACCTCTTTTCAACGAAATCCCCCTTATCTACGTGCCATTCGGTTCAGACCCCGATCGGATGCCAGGCGGTTTTGAATTCGACGGTGTCGAGAATCCGGTAGGGATCGCGTCCCGGGTCGCCGAACCAGTCGCGTGGCTTTTCGCAGGCGTGACTGGCGAAGCGCTTCACATTCACGGCGCTGCCGGACTGAAGCGTCCTGGCGATTTCGGCGTCGCCGCTGGCGTCGATGACGGCGTTCACGTCCATGTGTTCAGCCAGCCATTTCGCCAGTTCGCCGCGTTTGCCGGTGAGGATGTTGACCACGCCGCCGGGCAGATCGCTGGTGGCCAGCACTTCGGCGAGACTGATGGCGGGAAGGGAACACGTCTCCGATGCCAGAACGACGCAGGCGTTTCCGGTCAGGATCGTGGAAGCCATCGTGCTGACCAACCCGAGCAGCGCTGGGGAATCGGGTGCGAAAATGCCGACAACACCCGTGGGTTCGGGCGTGGTGAAATTGAAATACGAGCCGGAGACAGGATTCACTGACCCGTAAACCTGCGAGAGCTTGTCGGTCCAGCCGGCGAACCAGACTAGGCGATCGATAGAGGCGTCGACTTCCTCGATCGCTTTCGATTCGGAAAGGCCGCCGCCCTGTCGAAGCTCGGCGACGAAAGTCTCGCGGCGGTTTTCCAGCATTTCCGCCATGCGATAGAGAATCTGGCCTCGCAAGTAAGCCGTGGTTCCGGCCCAGCCGGATTGGGCGCTTCTCGCGGCGCGAACGGCATCGCGGAGGTCCTTGCGGGAGGCGTGGCAGTAGTGGGCGAGGTGCTCGCCGGTCTTTGCGTCGGTGGCGATCATGGTGCGTCCGCTCTCGGTGCGGGGAAATTTCCCGCCGATGTAGAGTTTGTAGGTTTTGAGCACCGCGAGGCGCTTCGGGATGGGCATGGGGCAAGTTTGGGTAGTGAGAAGTGAGGAGTCAATAGTGAGTAGTCGTCGGAGTTCGTCTCGTCCGCGCATGAATGACTCATCACTTTTTCCTCATCACTCGTTCTCCACGCTTCCTCCCGTTGGCCATTTCTGTTTTCATGGTGGAGTGAGCAAATCCGGTAACCAGAACGAAAACGACAACGGCGCTTCCAAGCGGGTGGCGATCGGCCTGGCGTTCGGAAGTGTGGTGCTGAAAGAGCGACGGCTGCGGCGAAATGCGTTGTTCGGTCTCACCCTGCTTGCTTTGCTGCTGGTTTTTGGCGGGACGGTGTTTCTCGGAGACGGGCTCATGAAAAGTCCGATCGCGTTCCTCGCCTTCTGGGGAATCTGCTTTTTGATGGTCGGGCTGGTCCTGTTGCTCGCGCTCTACGATCTGCTGGCGGTGCGAAAGGAGCATCGCCGCCGCGTGAAAGATCTGGAGCGCCAACTTGCCGACGCTGCCGCCGAGGCGCGGGAAATCGCGCGGCGCGAGGTGAAGGCTCAGGATTGATCGGCGATCCGGGCGTGGAGATACTGCGAGAGGCGATGCAGCCGCTCGCCGACTTCGAGCGTTTCGAGCAATTGCTGACGCTGGCGCGGATCGGTGATGAAGCTGTGGGCGATCACGTCCGCCACCGCCGAGGGATCGTCGAGCGATCGCAGGTGATCGTGAACCTGAGGTGACATCGGGCGACCTTCGCCGATGAAATCGGCGGTGAGTTCGATCGCTTCCCGGGCCAGTTGATCGGCCAGGTCGGGGGTTTCAATCTCGCATTCTACCGTCTCGATCGTGGCAATGCGAAACGGCTCGGTCTGGATCCAGTCGACGAAGCGAATTCGCCGGGTGCCGAGCAGGAGCAGGTGAGAGGTGCCGTCGTCGTGAGTCACGCAGGCGCGCACGATGCCCGCCGTCGAGATGGGAGCCACGGTCCGCTCATCATTGTCCGGATCGGCGTCGGGATCGCTCGTCCCGATGCAGAAAAAGCGCTCCGATTCCAGCGCCTGCGCCAGCATGGCCCGGTAGCGCGGCTCGAAAATGAACAACGGCATCAGGCAGTGGGGAAAAAGCGTGCAGGGCAAGACCATCACCGGCAGGGAGTCAGGCATCTCGATGGAGTCGTTTTCGGACATCGGGAAAAGGGGGGAGCTTCGACGACGGAGAGATTTCGAACTGTCTTTTTGAGAAATTCGTGTCAAGGTGAAGGCCGATTCAGCGGCTCTGCTACAGTTTACGTCAGAAAGCCGCACTCGGACCTGATCGCCGAAAATTCGGTAAAAATCGGCTCAGGTTTTTCATTGCAAGATGAAATTCTTGTGATTCTTTCCCCGCCTTACACGAACAGAAGATAGAGACCCCATAAAAACCCGGCATCAAGGCGATGCCATACCCGTCTGGCAATGAGTGAAGCAGTAACAGATATCAAGGAGTTCCAACTCCACGAAGGTGACACCGGCAGCGCCGACGTCCAGATCGCCCGTCTGACGTGGCGCATCTCGGAGCTGACCGAGCACCTTTCCCAACACAAGAAAGACTTTTCGTCGCGTCGCGGTCTCCTGATGCTCGTGGCCCAGCGTCGTAAATTGCTCGATTATCTCGCGAAAACGGATAACGAGCGCTACCAGAAGATTCTCAAGGCTCTGAAACTGCGCCGGTAATTCACCGGCGCTTTTTCGTTTCGTCTTTTCCCGCCGAATCGAGCCGTTGGGGGGGGGGCTCCCTCAGCTCGGATCGGTCAAAACGGGAAGGTTTCCCGCCCACTTCCGGGCTCGAATTCCCAAAAGGCGTCATTCATCCGCGCCTCAGTGGGGCCGGTGAATCGGGAAAAAAACGAGCGATTCTCAGCTGGTCGATTCCGGATCAACAGGTCGATCGGAAGGCCGCGGAGGAATACCCGAAATGACGTGGGATTGCTGACGCGACGTTCGCCTTGGAAAAAATTCACACCCAAGAAAAAACAAATGAGTATAGAAACCGTAAAGTGCCAAGTTGGCGCTCATGAAATCACCCTCCAAACCGGCAAGATGGGTAAGCTTGCCGACGGTGCGGTGACCGTCCAGGTCGGAGAAACCGTCGTCATGGTGACGGCCGTCTCCCAGACCTCCGTCAAAGAGGGCCAGAGCTGGTTCCCTCTGTCCGTCGAATACAAGGAAAAAGCCGCCGCGGCGGGACGTTTCCCCGGCGGTTACTTCAAGCGCGAAGGTCGCCCGACTGAGAAGGAAATTCTCACCTGCCGGATGACCGACCGTCCGCTTCGTCCGCTCTTCCCCAAGGGCTATTTCTACGACACCCAGGTCATCTCGCTCCTGCTGAGTGCCGACGGTGTCCACGATGCCGATATCCTCAGCATGAACGGCGCGTCCGCCGCTCTCTGCCTCTCCGACATTCCTTTCGCCGGTCCGATCGGCGCGGTGCGCGTCGGTCTGGTGAACGGTGAATTCGTCGCCAACCCGACCTTCGAAGAGCGCGAGGAAAGCATCCTCGACCTGGTCTATGCCGGTCTGCGCGACAAGGTCATCATGATCGAGGGCGCCGCCAACGAGATCACCGAAGATCAGTTCAAGGCCGCGCTTGAGTTCGCTCAAAGCGCCATCCAGCCCATCATCGACGCCCAGGAAGAACTGGCTCGCGCCGCGGGCAAGGAAAAGCGCACGCCCGTGCTGATGGAAGTGCAGCAAAAGCTGCTCGACATCGCCTACGAAGTCGCCGGCGACCGGATCGAAGAGGCCATCTACAAGCCGATGAAAGTCGAGCGTAGCAAGGCGGTCAAAGTGCTCCGCGACGAAGTCGAAGCGAAGATCCGCGAAGCCGAACCGGAGGCGAGCGACTTCGCCATCGAGCAGGCTTTCGAATACCTCCAGAAAAAGGCGTTCCGCGTCAGCATTCTCGAGAAAGGCGTCCGTTGCGACGGCCGCGACATCGAGACGGTGCGTCCGCTTTCCGGCGAGATCGACGTCATGCCCCGCACTCACGGTTCCGCGATCTTCGCCCGTGGTGAGACCCAGGCCCTCGCTCTCGCGACGCTGGCTCCGCTCGACGAGCGCCAGTATTTCGACAACTACGCCGGTGGCGAAGACAGCAAGCGCTTCCTGCTTCACTATCACTTCCCTCCGTTCTCGGTGGGTGAAACCGGTCGCATGGGTGGTCTCAACCGCCGTGAAATCGGCCACGGTGCGCTCGCCGAGCGTTCCATCGAGCCGGTCATTCCTTCGGAGGAAGAGTTCCCGTATGCGCTCCGCGTGACCAGCGAAGTCATGGAGTCGAACGGTTCCACCTCGATGGCTTCCGTCTGCTCCGGCAGCATGGCCCTGATGGCCGCCGGCGTGCCGCTGAAGCGTCCCGTGGCCGGGATCTCCTGCGGTCTCGTCACCGAATTCGATGACGATGGCAACCTGACGCAGTACAAGACCCTCGCCGACATCATCGGTTCCGAGGATTTCTACGGCGACATGGACTTCAAACTCTGTGGCACCAGCGAAGGCGTGACCGGTTACCAGC
>JAGRPB010000262.1 GCA_020439945.1 Verrucomicrobiia bacterium | reverse complement strand
CGCAGAAAAACCTGCGGAAGAGGAGAAAGCGGCCGAACCAGCCCCGGAGCCGGAAAGCGCCGATAGCTGATTCCGCTTTTCAGCGGGCCATCGCACCCACGACCGCGTCGAGAAACTGGCGTTGCGCCCTGACGCGATCCCAGAGCGAATACTCGCTCGGTGTCTCAAAGGTCAGCGCCGCGCGCGCGTGATGCTGAAAGACGTAGATGGCTTCGGGGTAACCACCGTCGAGTTCGTCCTCCACCACACGGCTGAGATCGCCGGAACGACGCAGGATACCTCTCTGAAACGGGAGTCCTTCGATCTCATCGCGCGGATCGCGCGGGATGGCCGATTCCGCGCCCCGCAGGCCCGCCTCACCGAGCTGCCATTCGGGATCGGTGAGTTCGTAAAGATAAAGTCCGCGCGCGTCGTAGTCTTCGTGAAGATGGAGCGCCAGACCAAAACGAGCGTCGCCCACCACTTTTCGCCACGCGGAAATAAGCGGAAGGTCGGCCCGATGGAAAAGTCGATTCAGGTCGCGTCCATCGGCGTCACTCCGCCGGTTATTGATCAGTCCCCAGGGATTGAAGCAGGGCAGGATCAGGCAGGCCTTGTTTTGAAGCAGACCCGGGTTGGCTTCCGCCCATTCGAGCAGGCCCCAGACGCCGGCGGGTTCGTCGCCATGAACGCCGGCGCACAGATAGATCGCTTCATCATTTCCCGCCGGGCTCTCGGCGAAGGCCCGGCTTTGGTAGGCGAGAACCGGGTAACCGGACTCATCAGACAGGGTATGCTCGACGAGTGAACAGGGTTGAACGAGCGCCGACCAGCGATTTCTCAGAGCTTCAAAATCGTGAGCCTGGTGCGTGGTCAGATAGCGCTGTTCGTCCTCCGTCATCGTTCAGCTAATCCGGGAATGACGCACCGCCTGTGATCCCGCTTACAGAGCGGCCAACAACTTGTCGTGAATCCCGTCGAATCCGCCGTTGCTGAAAACGATGAGGACGTCGCCATCTTGTGCCTCGATCTTAAGTCGTTCCACGATGGCGTTGGCGTCGGGCTCGTAAAAGGCGGGCACGCCCTTGGCGCGGATGTTGGCCATGACCTGCTCGGGATCGAGCCGTTCCTCGGGCTTGAGTTTCTCCGGATTCGGAACCGCCGAAACGCAGACAGCGTCGGCCAATGCCAAGGCCTCGGGCAACTCTTTCTGGAAAATGTTGCGTCGGGTTGTATTGGAGCGCGGCTCAAAAATCGCCCAGAGACGGCGGCCTTTGAACTTCCGGCGCAATCCAGTGATGGCCTCGCGGATCGCCGTTGGGTGGTGCCCGAAATCATCGATCACCGTAATGCCACGGCCCGTTTCGCCGCGAATTTCCTGGCGGCGTTTTACCCCAACGAAGGTTTCCAGCCCCTGCCGGATCTGATCGGGATTCAGTCCCGCCTGGCGCGCCGCACAGATGGCCATCGCGGCGTTGCGGAGATTGAACTCGCCGATCAACGGAATGTAGTAGCTTTCTCCCTCCAGCATAAAACGAGTGCCGTCTGCCTGGTAGTCGACCTCGCAGATTTTCGCGTCGCACTTGTCGCCGAATCCAACGCGCTTGACCGGGCAATGCGCCTCGGCATCCGCAACCTTGATGCAGTTTCCATCGTCCCCATTGATCAGCAACAGGCCGTTGCCGGGCACCAACCGCGCGAAGTGGCGGAAGGTTTTCAAAACCGCATCGAGATTCTCGAAAATGTCGGCGTGGTCGAATTCGATGTTGTTGATGATGGCGACCTCGGGCCGATAGTGGATGAACTTGGAACGCTTGTCGAAAAAGGCCGAGTCATATTCGTCCCCCTCGAGCACCACGTATTCGGAACCGTTCAGACGCGCGCCTTGCTCGAAATTTCCCGGCAGACCGCCGATGACGAAATTCGGTTTCAGTCCGCCGCTTTCGAGCAGCCAGGTCAGCAAGCTCGAGGTGGTGGTCTTTCCGTGAGTTCCGGTGACCACGTAGTTATGCCGTCCCGGCAGAACGAGAGTTCCCAACAAGCCCGGAAGCGACAGGTAGGGCAGCTTGCGATCCCACACCGCCTCGACTTCCGGGTTCCCCCGGCTCTGGGCGTTGCCGATGATGAAGTAGTCGATGTCGTCGGAGAGGTTTTCTTCGCGATACCCGTCGAGAATCTCGATCCCGGTCTTTTCGAGAAAGCTCTTCATGGGATCGTAGACATGGGAGTCCGATCCCGTCACCTCGTAGCCGGCTTCCTTGAACGCCGCCGCCACCGAACCCATGGCGGTGCCGCAGATACCCATGAAATACAGTCGCTTCGGAGTTTCGTCGAGGAGGCTCATCAGTCGTGGAATGGAGGGGCGAAAAGAACGGCATCCGTAACCGCGAATCCCCGGTGGCGCAAGGCGTCAGCGACCAGTCTCCCGGTCCGATAAAGGGAGGTGGCCGAAGTGGGCCTGACTGTGCTATACGTTGATCCCCCGTGAGTCACCACGATCCCAACCTCTCTCCCCTGACCGAGTCCGTTTCACCATCGCGCAAGCGCCCGTTCTGGCGCCGTTTTTTTCGCGTACTGGGAATCCTCGTTCTCCTGGTCGTCGCCGTCCTCGCCTGGGGCACCTGGTACCTGCATCCGCCGGTCAAGGTGACGTCGGATCTCGTCTACGGGCAGCGACATGGCAAAAACCTGACTTTTCGGGCCATCGAACCCGCCAAAGGCGCCAACGGAAAGGGCGTTCTCTTCATGGTGAGTGGGAGCTGGAAATCGAACCCCAACGCGATCGAACCCTGGATCGTGGCTCCTCTCCTGCGACGCGGTTACACCGTGTTCGCCGTCTGCCATATTTCCCAGCCGAAAGCCACCGTGATGGAAACGGCGGACGACATTCAGCGTGCCGTCCGCTATATCCGCCACCACGCGGTCGATTGGCACATCGATCCGGAACATCTGGGGATCAGCGGCGGCAGTTCGGGCGGCCACCTCTCCCTGATGCTGGCGACACGCGGAGGCCCCGGCGATCCAAACGCGGCCGATCCCGTCGATCGGGAAAGCAGCGCGGTGCAGGCCGCGGCGGTGTTTTTTCCGGTCACCGATTTGCTCAACCTGGGTGACTCGACCGAAAACCCCGGGAACGGCGGACCGCCGATTCATTTCGTGAAAGCCTTCGGTCCCCGGGCGGATGACTTACCGACGTGGAGGATCACTGGCCGCGAGGTTTCCCCGATTTTTCATGTCGGCCCCGACCTTCCCCCGGTCTTCATCATTCACGGCGATGCCGATACCCTGGTGCCGGTCGACCAGAGCACGCGATTTGTTCAAACCGCCCGTGAAAGCGGCGCCACCATCGACCTCGTCATCCGGCACGGCAAGGGCCACGGCTGGATCACGATGGTCTGGGATCTGCGGCGATTCGCGGATTGGTATGACCGGTATCTTTTCGACGAATAACGGGAGATCTCCCTATCGCGCCGTCAGGTCCGTTTCCGGACTCAGCAGTTCCCGCAGGTTGTAATGCGTATAGCGGGTTTTGCTGGCCACGTTTTCCGAATCGGCATTGGCCACCCAGAAATCGAGCGAATCGGGAGCGAACAAGACCGATTGGATGTTCGAATTCATGCAGACCGGCGGATCCATGAGCGCCCGGGCGGAATCGGCGTCGAACTTGCCGAAATTCGCCTCCACGCGATCGACCAGCGCTTCGTAGCGACCGCCCGCTGACATGAGCACCGTGTCCTTCACCGGGCGCTGCAAGCGGGGATGGGCTTCGCCGCTCCAGATCGTATTGAAAATATCCGGCGTCGTCTCGAGCCCGACCGCACGGTGTGATTTGGCGTCGGAAATCACGTAGTAATACTCACAGGTGCGCGGCCCTTTCCGCATGATCTCGACCGCGTCATCAACCGTGTCGGCCTTTTCCATCACTTCGCGCATCAGTTGCGCCATTGGCTTGCCATCCCAATTTCCCTCGCCGCGCCCCCCCATCTCTCCCATGGCGACCTGCTTCTCGTTCATCGCGGTGACCGATCCGATGAATCCGGCGTAGCTGACATTGACCCAGGCGTTTCCTTCGTCGGGCTGCATGATCATGACCACCGCATTTTGCTCCAGGCCGAGCCCGCGCAGGTAATCGAGCACCCGGCCATGGTAGAGCTTGCCATCCACGGTGGCGGCGCCATGCAGCGCGAACCCGGAACAGTGGAACAGCTCGGGAAAGAAATTCGCCAGTCGCACTTCCTGCGGATGCAGGCCGGCCGCCTTGGCGATGGCGTTCATCTCGCGGAGATAGCGCTCGTCGATAAACGGCTCGAGTCGGTTTTCCGCTTCTTCGATTTCGCCAAAAAACCAACGCCCTTTGTCGAAGGAACTCCCAACACCCACGCCATAAACAATCCGGTCGACCAGATCGCGAATCTCGTCGCGCAGGAGCACTCCGTGCTGCTCTCCCATTTCCTCGGGCGTGCCTTTCAGGAAGAGGACGCGAGTTCCATCGATCATTTCG
>JAGRPB010000261.1 GCA_020439945.1 Verrucomicrobiia bacterium | reverse complement strand
AAGCGCCTCGCGATCGCGACATCTCGCAGAGTGCGGACGACCGCCCAGGCACCGAGTTCGCCGATATTGTTCCAGAGCATTTTCCGGGCGTCGGGATCCTGGCGGTCGATCCATCCGGCGGCGCCTTCTAAAACACGGACACCGCGCGGGGCACAGAAGTCGGCTCCCGACTGGCCGTAGAGCATGATCTCAGCGAGAATCTCGGCGGGTTTCTGTCCGGAATCTTCAAGCCGCATGCGTTCGATGGCGGCCTCGAACGCAGCTTCGCCTCCCGCGGGATCGTGCGCCGAACCGGCGAGGTCGAGCAGGGGGCGGAGTTGCGAGAAATCCCGCTCGCCGCTGGGAAGTTTCACCTTCCACTCAGCCCAGCCGTAGGTGGCCGTGTGGACGAGCGGATCGTGATTGCAGGCTGCCATGTCGGCGATGACATGGGAATAGGCCGCGATCCAAAGAGCGGTGTGGGCGGCGTCCCTTTCGCGCATAGCGTCGACCAGCCTGAGGAAGGCCTCGGCCATGCCCCGTTCCGAATGGAGATCATAGCGCTTGGTCACCCCTGCGGCAGCCAGCTTGGCGACAGCGGTTTCTCCCACGTCCTCGGGGAGGAAGGGATCGAAATTGTCGGGATAGTGGCTCTGGTGATGGATGGCCTCCTCGATCATTTCTGCGGAGAACGACTCGCGAAGGTCGGCCGGAAGCCGCTCGATGATCTCCCGCACGATGTCGTCGTGCCCCGATCCCCAAGCGCCGGCATCGAGTGGCAACAACGCCACCAGCAGGCAGGCTCCGGCCACGAAGAGCGGCGGAAGCGAGAAAACCTGTGGGGGGCGGAAAGGCATGACGGGAGTGCAGTCGGCGATCACTTCGTCTGCGGAAGGAATCCAGTGTCGGCGAAGGACTCCATCCACGCCGTGACGCGTTCGCGTTCGGGCGGGTGAAAGGCGTCGAAGGGCGCGGCAAGGAGTCCGGAGCAGACCCCGCTCAGGTCGAGGGCGCACTTCACTCCCTTGAGGAAGGCGGAGCCGTATTTGCCGATGGTGTAGAGTTCCTGAAGCTGGGCGACGAGGGTCTGGAGGCGGGCGAGTTCGTCGATGTTTCCGGTTTTGGCAGCTTCATAGACCGACACGAAAAGCCGCGGAACGAGGTTGCCTCCACCGGCCACGCCACCGACGGCGCCGAGCCCGATGGCATCACCGAGCAGGTGTTCCGGACCGACCAGAACGGGCCAGCCAGGACGTTCGCGATCGGCGAGATCGATGGCGCGTTTGAGGTAATCGAGGTCGCCCGAGCTGTCTTTCAAACCGATGACTTTCTCGTGATGAATGAGGGCTTCGATGGTCTCGGGCTCGATGGCGATCTTGGTGCAACTGGGAATGTTATAGAGCAGCAGTGGCAATGGCAAGTCGGCAAGGAGCAAGTCGAACCAATGCTTTAGTTCGGTCTGCCCGGCGGCGAAGTAGAAGGGAGGAGCTGCCACCACCGCATCGGCACCTGCCTCGGCGCTGAAACGGGCCAGGTTGAGCGCTTCGACCAGCGAGGTGTCGGTGATGCCGACGTAGAGCGGGAGACGTCCGCGAAGCAGTTCTGCCGTGGTTTTCACCATCTCGCGCTGAAGCCGATGGCTGAGGCTGGGGCCTTCTCCAGTAGTGCCGAGGACGAAAATCCCGTGAACCCCGCCAGCGACGAGATGGTCGAGCAGGCGTTCGAGTCCGACCACATCGAGTGTGTCGCGGTCGGCGAGGGGAGTGATGACCGGTGGAATGAGGCCGTGGATATCGGAAGAGGAAAGAGGCATGTTGGAAAAGGGGCGCTGAGATTCGGAGCTAGTTCGGCAGTGGAAACACGGGAACAGGCTGGCCGTCGGCTAGGAGGCTGAGGGTGAGTTGGCGGCTATTGCGAATGTGGGTGACCATGGCGCGGCGAACGTGATCGGGATCGCGCTCCTTCAGGCCGGCGAGAATGGCGGTGTGATCGTCGATGGTCATTTCCAGCACCTCGGCGTCGTAGTCGTGCCGGTCGGCGCCGATGATCCCGGTGAGCAAGTGGAAATCGCCCACGACCTTGAGCATGCGGCGATTGTCGGCCGCTTCGAGAATCGTCAGATGAAAGCGCAGGTCGGCTTGGTCAAATTCCGCGGCGTCGGTGCGCCCGACCGAATCGCCAGCCAGCGCGCGACCGTGAACCTCGCGCATCGCTTCGAGGGTGCCCTCCAGCGTCTTGATTTGACGGACCCCGACCAAATGACAGGCCTTGGCGGCGGCAAACGGCTCGATCGCCTCGCGCATTTCGTAAACCTCGGCCGCGTCCTCGCGGGTGGGGCGCCTCACGATGGCTCCCGACTGGGGCACCAGTTCCACCAACCCCTCACTGGCGAGCCGTCCAATGGCTTCGCGAATGGGCGTGGCGCTCATCCCGATCTCCTTCCCGACCGGGCCGTAGCGCACCCGGGAGCCGGCGGGAAGCTCGCGATTGAAGATCTTCTGGCGAAGATATTCGTAAGCGATTTCGGATTGATTGCGGCTCATATCGATAGAAGAAAGAAAAAGTCTATAGATTTTCAAGCGGGAAATTTGAGAGATTGGCGGCGGGATTACGGGAGTTACCGGTGGAGAGGCCGATGGCTGGCTCGTCTTGACGGGAGAGAAAGGGGATGCGTTGTTTCTCTCGGTTAACGCTCACACTCGTGACTCATGGAAACCGACCCGGAGAAAATCAGGGAATTGCGCCGGAAACAGCCGCGGCTGACCTGCGAGCAAGCCTACGCCCAGATCGAAAGACACTTGGGGCGTCCGGTCGTGCCGGCGTCTTCGCTCAAGTCGCTGGACTCGGAGTCTGGGCCGAAACTCAGGGAAGATGGCTCGATTCGGAGCTCTGGCTGAGGCCCGCGATTGCTGGCGGCCAAGAGCACGAACTCTGGTTTGACGAGTCGTGGCAAAGGTATGTGAAGATCACGCACCCGGGCTTCTACGGGCAGTATCCAGTTCCTCGTCCAGACGGCACTCCGGGACTTCGACCGGCGACGCCGCTGGAGTATCTGGATCGATTGACGCTTTCGAATGAGCTGTTCGCCGATGATTGGCGAGTGGAGGGCGTGCTGGATCACCCTGCCGGGGCTCGCATGGTGACTTCTCAGCCAGTCGTGGTAGGAGAGCGTCCCACCGACGAGCAGGTTGATGTCTATCTGCGGGCGCTGGAGTTCGAAAGGATTCCCGGGAAGAGCTATTTCGCGAGCCTTTCCCGTTCGCTCGCGGTTTTCGATGGGCACAATGGCAATTTTCTCCGGGGACAAAGCGGCCAGATTTTTGCGATTGATGTGATTCCCGTTCCTCTGACGGCGGAGTTGTGGCGGGCGATGGAAGCGGCCCGGAAAATTTGATCCGACAAAAGCGACTCAACCCTGTTGACTCCGGGACTGAACCCTGTTGATTCGGTCCACTGTTCTGTTTTCCCATGTCCTATCGCCAGAAGCTCCAGGCTCACGTTGAAAAATCCGGTTCCCGACTGTGCGTCGGAATCGATCCGCGTCCTGACAAGCATCCCGGCGGCGTCAAAGAGATCCGGGAGTTTGTCTCCAAGGTGATTGCGGAAACCGCGGAGTTTGCGGGCGCTTTCAAGCCGAACATCGCCTACTTCGAGGCCTTTGGGGTGGCGGGCTACCAGTTGCTGGAGGACCTGATCGAACGAATGCGAAATACCGGCGTGCCGATCATTCTCGATGCCAAACGTGGCGACATTGGGACGACCCAGGCACACTACGCGCAGGCGTACTTCGATCTCTGGGACGTCGACGCGGTGACTCTGAGTCCCTACATGGGCTTCGATTCCGTGGAGCCTTTTTTGCAGCACGAGGACAAGGGCGTCTACCTGCTCGGGGTGACGTCGAATCCCGGCGCGGCCGATCTGGAAACGAAATCGCTCGCCGACGGGCGCGAGGTTTTCGAATTGGTCGGGGAAATGGCGACTCGTGAGCCGGAAAAGATCGGCCTCGTGGTCGGACTGACCAATGCCTCTGCCGACGTGCTGGCGAAGATTCCCGATGTGCCGCTGCTGATTCCCGGACTCGGTGCCCAGGGCGGTGATCTCGAGGCCCTGGCCGGAGAAAATCGCGACGCGCCTTCCGTGATCAATGTTTCCCGTGGCATCCTCTACGCCGAACCGGAACTTACCTTTGCCCAGAAAGCTCAAGATTATGCGAACCGAATTGCCGACGTCCTCGGATGAAACCATCGCGCTGTTGAAAGATTACGGCGCGGTCGAAGAAGGTCACTTCCTGCTGGCGAGTGGGAATCACTCAAATTTCTACGTCAAAAAGGGAAAGCTGGTCCAGCATCCGTGGGAATTGCAGAAAATGATCGAGCAGCGCATCGAGGCGATGCGCGAACTCGGACGGATCGATGTGGTGCTGAGTCCGGCAATGGGAGGAGTTCCTGTGGGTCAGCAGGTTGGCCTAGCTTTACACGCGAGAACGATATATGCGGAGCGGAA
>JAGRPB010000260.1 GCA_020439945.1 Verrucomicrobiia bacterium | reverse complement strand
GACCCGGATCACATCCTGGTAGGTTCTGCCCAGGTCACGGGGATCGATAGGCAGGTAGGCAATCTCCCAGGTAGAACCTTCCGCGTACCTATCCAGGCATTTCTTGATGGCATCCTGGTGGCTGCCGGAAAAGGCGGTGAAGACGAGTTCGCCCGCGTAGGGCTGGCGCTCGGACACGGTCATCCGCGTGGTGCGCTCGTACACTTCACGGATGCGCGGGAGGTCGGAGAAATCGAGCCCGGTCTCGATCCCGTGGCTGTTCATGTTGAGAGCCACGGTGACGATGTCGAGATTCCCGGTGCGCTCGCCATTGCCGAAGAGAGTGCCCTCGACACGATCGGCGCCCGCGAGGAGCCCGAGTTCGGTGGCGGCGACACCGGTGCCGCGATCGTTGTGGGTGTGAAGCGACACGTGGATCGAGTCCCGGCGGTTCAGGTTCCTGCCCATCCACTCGATCATGTCGGCGTGGATGTTGGGCGTGGCCCACTGGACCGTGTCCGGGAGATTGATGATCATCTTCCGGTCGGGCGTCGGTTGCCAAATGTCGATGACGGCGTTGCAACACTCGAGGGAGAAGTCGAGTTCGGTATCGGAGAAAGATTCCGGCGAGTATTGGAGCACGATCTCGGTGCGCGGCACGGTGGGAACGAGTTCCCTCACGAGTTTCGCGCCTTCCTCGGCAAGCGAGCGAATCGATTCCCGGCTGGCATTGCCGAACGTGATGCGTCGCTGGAGAGGCGAGGTCGAGTTATAGATATGAACGATGGCTCGTCTCGCGCCGTCGATGGCTTCGAAAGAACGGCGGATCAAATGCTCGCGCG
The DNA here is from genome assembly GCA_020439945.1 of Verrucomicrobiia bacterium. Taxonomy (GTDB): domain Bacteria; phylum Verrucomicrobiota; class Verrucomicrobiia; order Verrucomicrobiales; family DEV007; genus JAEUHH01. The sequence goes on along the minus strand of JAGRPB010000260.1, from coordinate 3,956 downwards.
TCTGGACGAGAATCTGGATGGTGACATCTTCGGGGATGCGATTCTCCTCGATGAGGCGACGGCAGAAATTGAATTCCGTGTCCGAGGCGGAGGGAAAACCGACTTCGATCTGCTTGAAGCCAACGCCCACGAGCAGGTCGAACATCTCCAGCTTTTCGTCCACGCTCATCGGAATCGGTAGCGCCTGATTCCCGTCGCGCAGATCCACGCTGCACCAGATCGGCGCCTGCGTGATGCTTCGGCTGGGCCACTGACGATCGGGCATTTCGATCGCCGGAAAGGGCCGGTATTTGCGGATGGACTCGGTTTTCATGATTTCAGGTCAACAGAGGGTGGGTCAAAAGGGCGAAAAATGGCGGGAGAGCGAGAGAAAAGTACGGTTCTCCCCTGCAAAACGGGAAGGACGGAAGTTGGCAAAAAGAGACTCAGCGGGCGCGGAGGCCCAGCAGCAGCAACCCGCCAGCGAGCAGAAGCGCGTGGGAAAGGAGCGATGGGGTGCTGGTCGAAAGACGTCTCATGGAACCGTCGAAGTTGGGTTACACTACCGTGGTTCGGTTCGTTGTCGAGCCGTTTTGCCCGCCCGCCCTGTTTCCCAGATGGAACTGATCCTCAACGAAGCTCACTACGAAACGCTGATCCGCGAAATCATTCCGGCGGCACGGAAATTCGTCTGGATCGCCACCGCCGACCTGAAGGATCTGCACGTCGCGGGACCGGGAGGAAAGTTTCGTCCGTTTCTCGGCGAGTTGGCGGACCTGGTGGAAAACGGGGTCGATGTCCGGCTCATTCACGCCAAGGAGCCGGGTCCGCGATTTCGTGAGGATTTCGATCGTTTTCCCGTGCTGATCGAGAGCGATCAATTCGAGCGCGTGCTCTGTCCCCGGATGCACGCCAAGATCGTGATCGTCGATGGCGTGGTCGCCTACGTCGGATCCGCGAACCTCACCGGCGCGGGGATCGGCGCGAAATCTTCCAACCGGCGGAATTTTGAAGCCGGGATTCTCACGCGCGATCCCGAGATGGTGGCGGAGCTGATGGAATACCTCGACGCACTCTGGATCGGCGATCATTGCGAGGGCTGTGGACGTCGCGACGTGTGCCCGGATCCGATTGTGTAAGAAAATTGGACGGCGGACCTCCGTGTCCGCCCAAACACGAATCAGCAGGGCATCGGGCAGAGCCCCGAGTTCGTCAGTAGCTGGGGGAGATCGGGGCGGAAACTGAGAGAAAATTGGGCGGACACGGAGGTCCGCCCTCCAAGGTTGAACCTTCGGCGCTCGGTGGTATCTTTCGCGACACTTTTTCAGCGGCTCACCGCGCGATCTCTGCGGGGCCGTGACAAGATTCCCGCCCAAGCCAAACTCCCAAGTTCCCACTTTCCCTTTCAAGATATGGAAATTCTACTCGGCATAGTCCGTTTCATCGGAGTCATCTTCCTGGTCCTTCTCATCTTCAACCTGATGATCGTGGTTCACGAGTGGGGCCACTTCCTCGCCGGTCGTTGGCGAGGGCTCGTCATCGACCGATTCCAGATCTGGTTTGGCAAGCCGATCTGGAAGAAGACCTACAACGGCGTTCAGTATGGTCTCGGCACCATTCCCGCAGGCGGGTTCGTGTCGCTGCCGCAGATGGCGCCGATGGAGGCGATCGAAGGCAGCGCGTCTGACGACGTGAAAAAAGAGCCGCTTCCGCCGATTTCGCCGTTGGACAAGATCATCGTCGCTTTTGCCGGTCCTCTGTTCAGTTTCCTCCTGGCGGTTGCTTTTGCCGTGGTCGTCTGGATCGTCGGTCAGCCGGAAGATCAGGCTTCGGCCACCACCGTGATCGGTTCGGTCGCCAAGACGATGGAAGTCGGGGGAAAGGAAATCGAAGGCCCCGCCTGGAAAGCCGGCATTCGCCCCGGAGATGACGTCCAATACATCAATGGCCATCGGGTGAACAAATTTCTCGGGATGAACGACAGCATCAACTGGCTGGTCGTTTCGGCAGAGTCCGACGACATCGAAGTGCGGGTTTTGCGGGATGGAAAAGAAATGACTTTCGTGGCGCACGCGCCCCTGCCGGAACCCGAGCAGGTGGACGGCAATCTCCTGCAAAAAGGCTGGAACACGCTTTCCTCGCGCCGTCAGCTTCGGAAGATCGGGATCGGACCGGCCACGACGCCCGTTGTGGCGGGTTCGTTGGCGAATTCTCCAGCGGCCGACGTCGACCTGAAAGAAGGCGACATCGTCACGGCGATTGATGGAAAGCCGGTAACGACGCTGAACGAAATCTTCGATATCGAGTTTGTGGCGGACAAGCCGGTGGAATTCACGGTTGAGCGGGGCAAGAAAACCCACACCGTCACCCTGACTCCGCGCCTGCCCGATCAACCCAACGATTACGAAGAGGCCCTCACCGGGATCATTTACAACTCGGCTGGTGAGCAGAAAATCATTCACGTCAGCCCGTTCACACTGGTCGGCGACAGCTTCCGCACCATCGTGAACACCCTGCAGAAGGTGGTCAGCCCGAAGAGCGCCATCGGCGCCGATCAGCTCAGTGGTCCTGTTGGCATCATGAGTCTCTACTACCGGCTGTTTCAGCATCCCGATGGCTGGCGATTGGTGTTGTGGTTCAGCATCGTGCTGAATGTGAACCTGGCGATTTTGAACCTGATGCCCTTTCCGGTTCTCGATGGCGGACATATCGTGATGTCGACGCTTGAAGCGATTCGCCGGAAGCCACTCAATTTCAAGATGCTGGAAATCGTTCAGACGGCGTTCGTCATTCTGCTGCTGGGTTTCATGGCCTTCGTCACTTTCAAGGACGTGGGTGACCATGTTCCCAATGGATCACAGGGCGAATCAAAAGAGCCTGTTTTCCTCCCGCCGGGGGGCAACAGTTGAGTTGACCCGAGAGCGGCTTTCAGCGAACCCTGTTTTCGGGGCTGAAACACCGTCCGTTCTCCATGTCGTCGCTCATCTACACGCCCAGCCCCTTTTCCGCCGAACGCCGCCACACCCGTGAGGTGAGGGTCGGCAACGTCGGCGTCGGAGGCGACAATCCCATCCGGGTGCAGTCCATGCTGACCAGCGACACGCGCGACACCGCGTCGTGCGTGAAAGAAGCGCTGGAACTGGTCGAGGCCGGCTGCGAGATCGTCCGCGTTACCGCCCAGACTCGCCAGATCGCGGCCAATCTCGAGCATATCGTGGCGGGCATCCGCGACGCCGGGAGCGACGTGCCGGTCGTCGCCGATATCCATTTCAAACCCGATGCCGCGCTCGAAGCGGCCAAGTGGGTGGAAAAAGTTCGCGTCAATCCCGGCAACTACGCCGACAAGAAAAAGTTCCAGGTTCGCGAGTATTCCGATGACGAATACGCCGAGGAACTCGAACGGATCGAGGCCGAGTTCTCTCCGCTGGTGAAACTCTGCCAGCAGCGCGGTGTCGCCATGCGGATTGGCACCAATCACGGCTCGCTCAGCGATCGCATCATGAATCGCTACGGCGACACGCCCCTCGGCATGGTCGAGAGCGCGCTGGAATTTGCGCGCATCGCCCGCGACCATGGCTATCACGATTTCGTTTTCTCGATGAAAGCGAGCAATCCCAAGGTCATGATCGAGGCCTATCGCCTCCTCGTGGCACGGCTGGCAGCCGAAGGCGACGACTGGAATTACCCGATCCACCTCGGCGTTACCGAAGCCGGTGACGGCGAGGACGGTCGAATCAAGAGCGCGATCGGCATCGGCTCGCTGCTGGCGGATGGTATTGGAGACACGATTCGCGTTAGCCTGACCGAGGATGCCGTTCACGAGATTCCCGTGGCAAAAGCGCTGGTGCGTGCGAGCGAGGAGCTTGGGGCCAGGAGCTTGGAGCCTGGGGCTTTGGACGCTTTTGGCTGGAAAGACGTTTCCTGGGATCCGTTCGTGTTCGAAAAACGTGCCACGGAACGGATCGAAGTGAACGGCG
>JAGRPB010000259.1 GCA_020439945.1 Verrucomicrobiia bacterium | reverse complement strand
TGAAAGGCGGTTACCGCTACGGCGCCACCGACGATTTCGGCTTCAAGGCCGAGGAGAATCCCGTGCACGTCCACGACCTGCACGCCACCATCCTGCACCTGCTCGGCTTCAATCACCTCGACCTCACCTACCGCTACGCCGGCCGCGACTTCCGCCTGACCGACGTGCATGGCGAGATCGTCCACGACCTGGTGGCCTGAGAAACGAGCGTGGCTTTTGGCGAAAAAGGTGACTTTTCAGTCGCTTCGCAGTCAAAATAAACGGTAGAAAGTGGGGGTTCGTCGCGGCTTGATCGAGAGCCGTTGATCGAGCTCTGCTTGTCTTCCTCCAAACCCACAAATTCGTTTTCTCATGGCTTCCCTGATCGAACAACTCGTCCAAACCCACGGCTCCGAAGTAGCCAGTCAGCTTTCCGGAAAGCTGGGTATCTCCGAAGACAAGGCGGCTGGTCTGCTGCCCGCGCTCGCTCCGATGATTCTCGGCGGACTTCAGCGTCAGGCCCAGGAACACGGCGGCGCCGATCGCGTCGATCACATCCTCGACAAGCACGCCGACGAAAGCGTCCTCGATAACCTTGGCGATTTCTTTTCGCGGAAAGCGGACGAGCCCGCTGAACAGGCCGACCCCGGCCTTGGCGGTCTGCTTGGTGGCGCGGGTGGGCAGGCTTCGCAGATGATCGGCAATCAACTCGGCCTGAGCCAGGATCAAGCCAATCAGATCATCCCGATGCTGGCGCCGATCATTCTCGGATTTTTGACCAGGCAGCGGAATCAGGCGGGCGGTGGTTCGCAGGGGCAGAGTCTCATCATGGGCATGCTCGATCAGGATGGCGACGGCAGCATACTCGACGACGTGGCGGGCATGCTCGGTGGTGGCAGCCTCCTGGGTTCCCTGCTCGGTGGCGGTGCGGCACCCCAACCAGGGAAGACGTCGGGAGGAGGCAGCCTGCTCGGCAATGTGCTGGGCGGTCTGCTGGGAAGAAAGAAATAGAGCTTTCTCCGCTGAGCCTAAGCCGCGCTCGCCAAGGTTTGGCCCGTGGCACCCGACGCCGGGAAGGCCTCCGTCCAGCTCGACGAAGGGCAAAATGAAGTTGGGAAGTTCTCCGTCTGCTCGACCGAGGGCAAATCAGGGGTGCGCTGGGTTTGGGTGACCCGGAAGGTTTGCTCGAACAATCACGAAACCCCAGTAGTCCGCAGGCCGCTACACGTGCCTCGTCTTCTTGGGGCGGGTTTCAATTGCGCTTAAATTTGAGATGAAACCGCCATTGGTTGGTTATCTTCCTCCTGGTCCCGTATCTTTGCACGCTATGCAGATAGACGGAAAAGAATGGATTCGGTGTCTGGAGATCGACGCGAAATTGTCGCTCTTCGATGTCTATCATTGTGGCATCCGGCCACCTTCTGGCGAAGGCGGCTACCGTTCGAAGGCGGCTACCGTTCCTAATCGTCATCAGCGCCGCCGCCGGTGGTCAGTGCCGGACCACCGGCCAGGCTGGGTTGGAAAAAGGCGCCCAGGGCATTCGGATTCCCGCGATGGGCCATCGCGATTTCCAGCAGCGTGACGAACCTCTCGTCCGCCAACCGGGCCTTGGCCGCGCGACACTCCGCCTCCGTCAGTTGCTTGGCCGCCGTGGCCTGTTCGCGATCGGACTTAAGAGGGGGTAGAGTCCCCGACCCAACCCTCTTCAATCGCCCGTCAAACCCTGTTCAACGCCCGTCCCGCGTCGACCCGACCTCCGCGAGGTCCCTCCCCGGTTCGTTGATGGTTTGGATAGATGAAGTACGTGATATCACCCCAAATCGGCTCGTATATCGGTCCGGCAAGGATTTCGGATCATCAACCAAGCCGAAATAAAATCTCAGCTTTCCGGCAAACCCGGTAACTGGTTGACCCAAAAGGCGCTGACGCAAGTTTCTGCCTCGCTTTTTTGACCGATCACGGCGCTTTTATATCGACAGCTAGATGCGTAAACTAATACTGTTCGGCTGAGAAAATGAATCGCTGCCCCGAGAAGATCGATGGAGCGCGAGTTGTGAGATGGATCGAACTTGACTCCCAAAGACACAGGATCACCGATGCAATTCGATTATATCGCGACGGACAAGAGCAGACCGAATTCTTCGGACTCGCCATCGCGACTTACGATGATACCGCCGGCGATAGGCAGGATCACTATCTCTTTTATTGCGATCCAGATTGGGAGACACTCAATGATTCTCTCTACGACTCGCTGGATGAAGCGACGACTGAGGCTGAGCGGCAATTTTCGGTCGAGCGTGATGAGTGGATCGACGTCCCCCTGACAAAACACGAAGCCGAACAAGGCGACGCTGGTAAGCCCAATCCCGCTGCGAGTTGATTGACTTCTCTGATTCGAATCTTTACCCTCCCGTCGAGACCGCGCCCTCGGATTGGGCTACCAGGTCTCGGACGTTCGGCTCAAAAGAAGATTCCCCGTGGCCTTTGTTCCAGATGACGCAGAGTGGTTCCTCGCGCAACTCGTCGAGGAAATCCGAATCCAAGATTCGGCAAAAAACATCGTTCACATCAACTACGTCCTCATTCGGGCGACCACTCCGGAAGACGCATACAATCGGGCGATGGCACTTGGGGAGGCTGAAAACCAATCGTACACAAATCCGGACGGAAAGGAAGTCACGACTAGGTTTTGTGGCCTTCGAGAATTGGATGTCATCTGTTTTCCTCTTGAGCACGGCTGCGAGATTCATTTCGAGGAGCATTTGGGGCGGAGCGAAGTCGAGATCAATCAACTCCTCCGCAACAAGGCCGAACTCGAAGCGTTTCTTCCAATCCGTGATCGACCGGGAAGACCCGACTATTCGTCCAAGGAGGTCGTGGAAGAAGTTCTGCGGGAAATGACCGCCATCGAACTACAGAACAAAGGCGAACAAGGAGAGGATGCGAATGCCGAACACGCACCAAAGTAGCTCGCGAGGGTCGTCCCTCCTCGGCGCTTGCAGGGCGGCAATCGCATCTCTCAAACGTTGCGTCTGAAAAAAGAAGCAGCCTCGATGCTTCCTGAAACTTCCGGCCCCGACACAGCATTGAAATGGTGGAGAGGGATAGGCGCTCGGACAGAATCCTTTCCCCGCGCATCCACGCTTGACGGCGAGGCTGATCTCCCGACCGTATGAGGCTCCTTTCCCGGGCGGGCGGGGAGTGATCACCCTCTGATCGTTCTGGCAGAACCAATTCGCCGGCCAACCGGGTCGGCCGCCACCGGGGTTTCCCCTTCCTCGACAACCGGCATCTTCTTTCTGTCTCTCCCCGGGCCCGGCCTTGGCGCGCCGTACCAGGCAGGCAATGGAAGAATCCTTATCCAGCGACACGACCCCCACCAAGACTCCGGGCCCGGCGGCTCCGGACGAACCGGCCGAGCTCCCTTTCCCGAAGCATTCGCCGGGAGAATGGCTGCGGACGCATTTCTCGGAAGGTCAACGCTTCGTCATTCTCTGCCTTTTCGCGGGCTCGCTCTGCGGGCTGGCGGCGGTGGGCATTCATCTCTCGATCCACTGGACCTTCGAATCGGTCTGGCATTTGGCCCACTGGTTCGACCGGTTCGGCATTCCCTGGTGGGTGGTGATGCCGTGGTTCCCGGCCATCGCCGGCCTGATCGTCGGGATCGCGGTGTCGCGCTGGTCGCCGGGCTCGGTCGGCAGCGGGATCCCGCAGACCAAGGCGTCGTTCTACAACGAATTCGGCCAGATCCCGCTGAAGACGGCGTTCTGGCGTTTCCTCCTGACCACGATCTACGTGGGCGGGGGCAACAGTCTCGGTCGGGAGGGGCCCACGGTGCACATGTGCGCCGCCATCTCGTCGTGGCTCGGTCGGGCCTTCGGGCTGGCCAAGGCGCGGGTGCAGGCCATGGTGCCGGTCGGGGTGGCCGCGGGGATCGCCGCCGCCTTCAACGCGCCGATCTCGGCGATCTTCTTCGTTTTCGAGGAAATCCTCGACGATTTCAGCACCAAGGCCCTGAGCGGGATCGTCATCGCGGTGGTGGTCTCCGAGGCGGTGGCGCGGAGTTTTCTCGGAGAGGATCCGATCCTCCAGGCGGACCTGGGCGAAAAATACGGGGTTCACTGGTGGATGCTGGTGGCGATTCCGCTCGGCATTTCCGCCGCGTTGATCGGGCACCTGTTCGTCAGTTCCCTGCTCAGGCTGCGCCAGTGGTGCGCGGAGCGTTTCCGGGTGCCGGAGCCGCTGAAACCGGCCATGGGCGGTCTCCTGCTGGGCGGTCTGGCGACGGGTGCCTTCTTTCTAACTGGGATGCTGGGTGAGCCTCAGAAGTCGGTGTTCAGCATCGGTTACGAGAGCCTCGAGGCGGCCTTCGAAAATGAACTCGTGCTCGGCGCAATCGTGATCCTGCTGGTGGCGAAATTCATCGCCGTGGTGCTCTGCTATGGCACCAAGGGGAGTGGCGGTCTCTTTTCTCCGTCGCTCTATTTCGGCGGCATGCTGGGCGCGCTCTGGGGGCTGCTGATGCTGAAATTCACCGGTGCGATTGGGCTCGAGCCCTACGCGGACAACGGTCGGCTGGTCGGCGCCTGCGTGTTGCTGGGCATGGGGGCGATGTTCGCGGCCATCATCCGCTGTCCGTTCACCTCGCTGTTCATCATTTTCGAGATGACGGGGAACTACTCGCTGATCCTGCCGCTGATGACGGGCAATATCCTCGCCTACAGCCTGGCCGGTTGGCTGCGAAAGGTGCCGATCTACAATGCCATCCTCATCCAGGACCGGGTCACGCTGCGCAAGATGCCGACCTACCAGGG
>JAGRPB010000258.1 GCA_020439945.1 Verrucomicrobiia bacterium | reverse complement strand
GAGCTTCGGAAAGAATTGGTTCGGACTCCTCGGATTCCTCACTCAGCGTCCGCATCTGTTCCAGCAATTCACCGACCGCCTTGCGCTGCTCGTCGAGATTGCGGGCCAGCTCGGCATTCGCCAGCGGCGATCGAGCGTTCTCGTCAAAGGGATTTCCGCTGTCATTGGGCCGGGAGGATTCCTCAAACTTCTTCCCGATCTCCTCCTGGGTCGCGGCGAGATCGCGGGCCGTCTGCCTGATATCCCGCATCTCACTGTCGAAACGCCGCGAGGTCTTCTTACGAAATTCTTCCTTGGTCTCTTCGAGTTCCCGCTGGGCACGAGTCGCCGCGTTGGCGGCATCGGCGAGTTGGCCCTGCTCCAACTTTTCGGCGGCGTCGTTGACCTTTTCCCGGGTGTCTTCGAGACGTTCACGCTCTTCGGCGGTGTTGGCCCGATTCTCCTCGGTGTCCATCTTCCCGCTCAGGTCATCGAGATCGCGGAGGAGTTGTTCCTGCTCTTCCTGCAAGCGCTTCAGTTGCCGCTCGAGTTCCTGCTTTTCCTCCTCGGTCTTGGCTTCCTGAAGGGCGTTCTCGAGTTCCTTGATCTTCTTGGCGATGGCTTCCTGGCGGCGGGCAAGTTCCTGGAGACGGTTCAGGAATTCGAGTTCCGCCGCCTGCTGGGCCTGCTGCTCCGGGTCCTGGGCTTCGCGCTCTTCCTCGTATTTCAACTCCTTCTGCTTCATCTCCAACTGCATGAGCTGTTGCTCCTGCTGCTGTCCCTGGCCACTGCTCTGACTCTGAGAACGGGTCACGTTGTGCTCGCGATTCCGGGCGCGAATCAGCGCCTCATAGGCCTTTCGCTCCCACTCATGGGCAGGCTGAAGTTTTGACTCGTCCTTGGATTCAATCGACTGGGTCAAAACATTGACCGCTTCCCGCATGTGACCGGCGGCGGTGGCAATGTGGACTTTCGTTTCACCGTCCTCGACTTTGTCGGCCGCCTCCAGGGCCTGGCCGATGGCGTGCTCCTGGGAGTCCCGCACCACGCCGATGTCGTCGCCGAGTTCCTCGAAAGTGCGTCCCATGTCGGCCCGGCGCATCAGCTTCCAGGTGGCGTTCATGACGTCTTTCTGCAGTTTCAGCAGCTTCGTGGACTGACCCTGCTCTTCGGGCGATCCCATGCCGCCGCCCATGTTTTCCGACTCGCGAAAGATGTCCTCGAAATAGCGGACCTCGGCAAAAAACATGTCACTCGTCGTCCGGCGCGGCTGTCCGTCGGGCCCGGTGTCTTCCGCCCACAGGTGATAAGACACCAGCTCGTTCGGACTGGCTCCGATGTCCTCGAGCGTGAACAGCGTGCGGACCGCGCGATCCTCGCCACCGGGGATCGGGGCATCGAGCAGCGGGACATCGCGGGTCTGGTCGCCGTAGGTGAAGGTGGCTCCGGCTTTCAGCACGCCGATGTCGTCCCACAGCTTCGCCTCCACGGGCAGTTCCTCGATGGCCGACACCTGGACGTCGCGCTTGGGAAAGGTGAAGTCCAGCTTCGGCGGCAGGTTGCGATTCACGGTGACGGAAATCCACGGAGGTCGCTTGTTGGCGCGTTCCTTTTCGTCGACGAGATGCAGTCGGTACTTGAGGGTTTCCTCGGGCCGGTAAGACGCGACGAGCACGGTCGGATCCTCGGGACTGGGCGCGAGGGGAATGACGCTCTCGTCTTCCCCGAACAACTCAGCCGCGGCGACCGGCTTGTTGACCTTCATCTTCCAGGCCAGGTCGGAGCCTTCCAGCAGGCTGACCTTGAGGGTGTTTTCGATGACCTTCTTTTCCTCGCCCGTGTAATCCGGCGGTGTGATCTCCGCGTCGGCCTGTTCGAGTTCGGGATGGACGTAGGTCTGGATCGAGAATTCGTCCGAGGATTCACCATCGAATTCGATGCGGTAGACGAGGTCGGAATCGATTTTGGCGATCAGGCCGGAGAACACGGCTTCGTCGAGACCGGGCTTCATCGGCAATCGACCGCGCTCGGCGCCTTCTTCGCCGGGTTCGCGCATGACCAGCGTGGCGCCGGGGGGAAGTCGTTTCCCGAAACGCGCTTCGACGATGAGACGCTGACCGAGTTCCACCTCGGCATTGCCGGGCTGAACCGAGATTTCGTAGTCTTCCAAGTCACCGGTCGGTGCTTCGGCGTCGGCCTTTTCCGCCACCCTGTCCGGTTTTTCCCCGATGGGACGCGCCTGGCCGAGCAGCATCCAGAGCAGGACGCCAAAAACGATCGCCGAGAGTGCCTGGAACCATCCGGCTCCGATGAGTCGGCCCCGTGAAACGCGGCGGATCCAGTCATGGGCCAGGGCGTGATCGACCGCGTCGTAAACGACCCGTTCCTGGAGATAGCCGAGTTGGCCGTCCTTGTCCGGTTCCTGCTCGATGGCGGTCAGCAGCGCGGCCCGCAGGTCAGGATGAGCGGATTCGATTTTCTCCGCCAGAGTTTTGACCTCGATGGAGCGCGAATCGGCCCACCAGACCCCGATGAGGGTGGCCACACTGACGGCGCCAAAGGTGGCGATCAGAGCCGTCCAGGACCACCACTGGAAAAATACGGCCAACCCCAGCAACACCGCCAGCGCCAGCGCCCCCAGCAACAGCATCCAACCGACGGTTTTCCGCCGGCGCAAGGTCCGCTCGGCCTCGATCAGCGGGCGAAGTTTCTGCTGGAGGACGTTCTGAATCATCGGGGGTTACGGCGGGATCAAACCGTCAAATCGCCTCAGTGTCGCGGAAAGCATGCCAATTGCCAAGTGTCGTCTGGGGGCGCGATGCAGTCGATCAGTCCCCCGGTTTCCCGGGCGTTCTCCGCCGCCATGGCAACCAGAACGCGACACCCGCGCCGAGAACGAGCAGTCCACTTTGAAACAGGGGCAATCGATGCAGATGGGTGACGAAATATCCGAAGCTGCCGTCGACGATAAAGGGAGCCGTTTTCCAGGTCGCGAAAATCCCGAAGCAGAGACCGAACACCCCGCAGATCGCCGCCACCCACCCCGGCGCGCCGAAGCGGAGCGTGGCCCCGAGACCCACCAGCACGCCGGGAATGGCGAAGCCGTAAGCGCCGAAAGTCGTGACCAGCCAGACAAAAATGAAGTAGCCCGCCAATCCGCCAACGAGGGCCCCGCGAGAACGAACAAGGCATTCCGATTCATACCATCAGAACCGGAACCGACCGGCCGTCTTGGCTTTTACCAGAAGCGGAACACCGCCGACAAGCTCCGAAGCCTCAGCTTTTGCGACGAGTTGATCGGGTCACCTTTTTTCGATCATTCTTCTTCGTCGTCTGTTTCACCCCGAATTTCACCGTCAACTCGAAGCGATGACGGCTGCGACGGTTGCCCAGGATGAGCAGGTGCTTCCCCTCGGTGAGAGGTTTCTCGAAAACGGCGACCTTCCGACCGAGAACGGACTTGTCCACCACCGTGCCGAGCGTGCTGCCCCGGTCGACGAGGAGGAGTTCACCATCCCGGAAATCGAGCGCGCAATGATCGCGGGACACCTGGATCGGCTTCGTGTCATCGATCAACAGTCCCTCACCGCGAGGTTGGGATTTGAAGTTCTCGTTGTGGTGACGACGTCGACCGAAGAAAAAAGGGAGATCCCGCGGTCCCAGGTCGAGTTTACCGACCACCTCGGCCGTATCACGATGAAGCGGCACCACGGTGACGATAAACTCGGAAGATGACGAATCATCACCTTCCGCATCGGGATCGGAATCGTGTTTCGACATGAACTGCGCAAGAGGAGACACGGGATGCTAACGAAAAACCAGGCGCGATCAATCGCATTGTTTGGTTAAAATTGAAGACACCCATCCGCAACTCCCAAGTCACACCCAGCACGCGGGCATTTTGCACAGAACTCCGGAAAATCGGCGCTTGGCAGAAGGCCGTTTCGGCTTACTCCGCCAATTCGAAATAGGGAATTCCCAGTCGCTCGGCCACGCGGAGCGGGCGTCTCAAGGCCTCACGCATCCGATCCGCCTCGCCCTCGGGCCGCCGGTCGGCGCATTCGGGATGGACCTCGGCGGTCTCGATCAACCCGAGCCATTTCAGCACATGCGCCGTGCTGTGCTTGTAGGCGGCGGCGCTGCCGTTTTGGTCGAGGCGGAAAACCGCGTCTTCGAGCGACTGGAACGCCTCGAACAGCTTGTAGACGCGGGTATCAAAACGATCGCCGCCGGCACTGGTGGGAAATCTCTTACCCGGTGCGGCATCGCAAAGCCAGGCGTCGCGCGCCGCACAGATCAGCGGGCAGGCGCTGACCCCGGCCCCGATCAGGAGCGGCAAACCGAGACGAATCGCGGTCGCGATGCCGAAATCATCTCCGCTGTGGGGAGCGAAATCCAGGCCGAGTCCGCGACACATCGCCGCCCAGTAGAGAAAATGCGGTTCGTCGAGCGTCGAGATCTTGCCGCCGACGAATTTTACATGATTCGCCAGCTCGCGAAGGAGCCACGGACCGTAGGGCGTCGCCCCCGGGACGAAAGAAGGCTCCAGCGCATGCACGATGCCGGGAACGGTCCGTATTTCACCGATCGAAAAATAGGCATCGCGCCGGGCTTCGTCCTCCAGCGCATTGAGCTGCCGCGATGTCATGATCATCACCTCCACGTTGTCGAAGCTCTGGGCGATTTCGATCTGGGGACGATACCATTCCCGATCGAACTCGTCGCCCTGGGCGCCGAGCGCGGTGGTTCCGCAGATGATGCGGGGCTCGGGGAAAGACGCCCGGAATCGCTCGATCACTTCGCGGTAGAGATCGGCGGTCAGGTTGAAGATGTAGCCGGTGTCCGCGTTGAGGACAAAGGCCATCTCCACTCCGTAATGCTCGCCACATTTCAGCATCCACGCGATGCTCCGCTCGAAGCCTTCCCAGTCGGGCTGACCTTC
>JAGRPB010000257.1 GCA_020439945.1 Verrucomicrobiia bacterium | reverse complement strand
GGAGCATGACCACGACGCCAGCGGCTAATCCCGGGCCGAGACCCGAGAAATATTTTTTGAAAAAGGCGTCTCTACCGATCCGCAATCATTCTGACAATGTTGGAATATGAAAGTGTCACACTATTTTCAATTTTTTTTCGCCCAGCACTCTGGTCTGATCAACGCGTGGATTGCGCCTCCGGTCCGGTCTTCAGACGATCGATAATCTTGCCGATGCGGGCGCGCCCCTCCGCGGTCGGAGTCTGCCTCGCGCGGGAGAGAATTCGCTCGATCCGCTCTTTCGAGGCCGCGTCGGTATCGCCTTCCTCAGAATCCTCGGTGAGGTTCGTCAACGCGAGTTTCCTGGCGAAAAGTTTCGCGATCTCTGTTTCTTTCGCGCGAAAGGCTTCGTCGCTGATTTCGGGATCGTTTTTCATCGGGTGCAGGCTGGTTTCGGCCGATGGTCTTCGGCAGGCGATTGGTTCATCAGTTGGCCCCCTCCGCGTTTTCGTATAGAGTCTTGAAACGATCCATGGCTCGGTAGAGCCGCATTTTTGTCGCGCTGAGTCCCAACCCCAGCACTTCGGAAATGTCGTCCAGACTGAGATCGCTGACAAAGCGCAAAACAATGACCTCTTTGTCGTCGGGTCTCAGCCGTTCGATGGCCCGGTTCACGTTTTCTGAAAGATCGTTGTCCGCCAGGAATTCTTCGGCCCGCATTTCTTCGGTCTCGCGGGTCAGCTCCTCCTCGACGGCGGCGCCCCGTTCCCGGCGAATGGCGAGTTGGCGCCGGCGGGTCATGCAGTGGTTGTAGACGACGCGAAACAGCCAGGTCTTGAAGGTCGAACGACCCTCGAACTGGTGCAGCTTCTCGTGCACGCGCAGGAAGATGTCCTGACAGGTCTCTTCCGCTTCCTGCACATTGCCGAGAAATCGAACGCATGTCTGATAAACCATCGATTCGAACCGATTGAGTAATTCGTGAAAAGCAACCGTACTGCCCGGCAGCTCCTCTCGGCATCGGTTCACCAATTCCTCGTCAGACAAAGCCGCGAGTCTCTCTCTGGAAATGCCGTCTTCCACTTACTTCCGTGATAATTTAGGCGCAGAAAACGCCGCAGAAGTCACAACAAAGAACAAAAAAAACGCGGCCCCTTTCGGAACCGCGTTTTTGAAAACGACTGGAGAACCCGTCGGATCAATAGCGGTAGGTCTCCGGCTTGTAGGGACCTTCCACTTCCACGCCAATGTAAGCGGCTTGTTCGGAAGTCAGCTTGGTCAGCTTCGCTCCGATTTTCTGGAGGTGAAGGCGGGCCACTTCCTCGTCGAGATGCTTGGGCAGCACCATCACCTGACCGGCCTGGTAGGTCTCGCGGTTTTTCCAGAGATCGATCTGGGCGAGGGTCTGGTTGGTGAAGCTGTTCGACATCACGAAGCTCGGGTGACCGGTGGCGCAGCCGAGGTTCACGAGGCGGCCTTCGGCGAGCATGTAGAGCTGACGACCGTCTTCGAAGGTGTACTGATCGACCTGCGGCTTCACGTTCACTTTCTTGACGCCTTCGAGGGTATTGAGGGCGTCGACCTGAATCTCGTTGTCGAAATGACCGATGTTGCAGACGATCGCCTGATCCTTCATCTGGGTGAGGTGTTCGAGGCGAATGATGTCCTTGTTGCCGGTGGTGGTGACGTAGATGTCGCCCCAGCCAAGGGTGTCTTCGATGGTGAGGACGCGGAAGCCTTCCATCGCGGCCTGCAGCGCGCAGATGGGATCGACCTCGGTCACGACGACCTGGGCGCCCTGAGCCCGGAGAGCCTGGGCGCAGCCTTTGCCGACGTCGCCGTAGCCGCAGACGACACCGACCTTGCCGGAGATCATCACGTCGGTGGCGCGCTTGATGCCGTCGACGAGCGACTCGCGGCAGCCGTAGAGGTTGTCGAACTTCGACTTGGTCACCGAATCGTTCACATTGATGGCGGGAACCCGGAGCGTGCCGGCCTTGGCCATTTCGTAGAGGCGGTGCACCCCGGTGGTGGTTTCTTCGGAAACGCCCTGCCAATCCTTGAGGTACTCCGTCCACTTGATCGGGTTTTCGCCGTGAACCTTCTTGAGGAGGTTCTTGATGACCTGCTCTTCGTGGGAACCACTCGGGCCGTTGACCCAATCAGAACCCTCTTCGAGCTCGGCGCCCTTGTGGATGAGGAGGGTGGCGTCGCCACCGTCATCGACGATAAGCTGAGGGCCGGAGCCGTCGGGCCAGGTCAGCGCCTGGATGGTGCAGTCCCAGTATTCTTCCAGGGTCTCACCCTTCCACGCGAAGACCGGAATGCCGGCGGCAGCGATGGCGGCAGCGGCGTGGTCCTGGGTGGAAAAAATGTTGCAGGAGCACCAGCGGACATCGGCGCCGAGTTCGGCGAGCGTTTCGATGAGCACCGCCGTCTGGATGGTCATGTGCAGCGAACCCATGATCCGCACGCCAGCGAGAGGCTTCTCGGCGGCATACTTGGCGCGCGTGGCCATCAGGCCCGGCATTTCGTGTTCGGCGATGGAGATTTCCTTCCGGCCGAAATCGGCCAGCGTGATATCCGCGACTTTGTAGTCTTCTTTGATTGCAGTCAGGCTCATTGGTTTCTTGTCTTGTTTGAAAAATTTTTCAGGCTCGTTGAAGGAAGTTCGCCAATACGAAAATGCGGCGTCGACGAAACGGAACCGGACTTTCCGCGAAGGCGAGTCCGCGCAAGGATTCTATTCCGGAAACGAGCCAAGGTTCGTCGATCGGTCCGATCTCACTGGTCCATGTGGGTGGCTCAATTCCAGCCTCCTGGCACAGTTTCTCGACCGTGGCGGCGACAAGGGCATCGAGCCGCGCTTTCCCGCAATCAATGGCTTCATTGATCGAAGTGGTTCGGGGCGCACGCCGGAAATCATCGACGAATTCCATCAGCGGAATCGTCCACGAGTCGTTGCGGGAGAGTTCCGCCGATAGCATTGAAGTAGTCATGAATCTTCGGGTAGCAACTCTTCGATGAAGAAACGTGTCGCAGGTCGGAGACGATCGATTGGATAATAGCGTTGAAGGATTTCGAAGGCTTCCTTTGCACTCTTCAATCCCAATTTTCCGATGAGAAAAATCACGTCATCTCTGTCGTTGGTGTCGAAACGCGCAGCTAACGCCTTCATCGCCAGCAGATAGTCGGGTTCGGGGACAAGTACCCGCAGGTTGGCAAGTTCCAGATAGGTCCGAGTGGGATGATCGACGACGTATCCTTTCACTGCGTCGTTGAGCCAATCTTCCGCCAGACCGTCCTCGGCGGCAATTTCCAGGCAAGCCTCGCGGATCTTTGAAGTCGGTTCAAACACCGCGTCCACGTCCTTCGTGGCTGGACGTGCATTGTAAACGAGACACATCACCGTTCCGCCGTAGAGGCATATTTCGCCCGTGATACCGCGAGCCCCGAGCTTTGCGTCGAGGCGATTTAAAAGTTGGGAGATTTTCTCACGATCGAGCATGTGATTTCATCCACAGGCGCTCTTCAGGTCGTCGACCTTGTCCGTCTTTTCCCAGGTCAGCGAATCGGTGTCCTCTTCGCGACCGAAGTGACCGTAGTTGGTCGATTTACGATAGATCGGGCGAAGCAGATTCAACTGGCTGACGATGTCGGCGGGTTTGAAGGAGAACACGTCGTTTACCGCGGCGACGATCTTGGCTTCGTCGACCTGGGCGGTGCCGAAGGTATCGACGCGCACGCTGACGGGATCGGGATAGCCAATCGCGTAGGCGAGCTGGAGTTCGCATTTTTCAGCGAGACCTGCGGCGACCACGTTTTTCGCCACCCAGCGGCACATGTAGGCAGCGGAGCGGTCGACCTTGCTCGGATCCTTGCCGGAAAAGGCGCCACCACCGTGACGACCCATGCCGCCGTAGGTGTCGACGATGATTTTCCGACCAGTCAGGCCGCAGTCACCTTCCGGACCACCGATGACGAAAAGGCCGGTCGGGTTGATGTGATACTTGGTGTCTTCGGTCAGCAGGTCGCCGGGCAACGTTGCTTCGATGAGGTCTTTCTTGAGCACCTCGCGCAGTTCGGCGGTCGAGATTTCCGCGGCGTGCATGGTGGACACGACCACCGCCGTGATTCGATTCGGCTTGCCGTCGACATACTCGACCGACACCTGGGTCTTGGAATCGGGACGCAGCCACGTGTGGGTGCGGTCCTTGCGGAGCTTGGTGATCGCCTGGCCCAGCTTGTGGCTGTAGAGAATCGGCACCGGCATCAGTTCCGGCGTTTCGTTGCAGGCGTAGCCGAACATGATGCCCTGGTCGCCCGCGCCTTGCTCGGCGGTTTCCTTGTCATCAGCGGCAGCGGCATCGACGCCCTGCGCGATGTCCGGGCTCTGCTGCCCGAGCAGGTTCATGAAGAAGAAATTCTGGGCGTCAAATTTGCAGGTGTAGCTGTAATCGGTGCCCTTGGCGTAGTCGCTGTCGTAGTTGATGTCGATCAGCGCCTGCTTGGCGAGTTTCTCGTAGTCGAAATCGGCGGCCGTAGTGACTTCACCGCCGAGGATGACGGCGTTGTCTTTCACCATCGTTTCACAGGCCACGCGGCTGCCGGGATCCTGCTCGAAACAGGCATCGACGACGTAATCGGAAATGGTGTCGCAAACCTTGTCGGGATGGCCTTCGGTGACGGATTCAGAGGAAAAAATGTAGCGGTCGGACATGAGCGTCGGAGCTGATTTCTAATATTGTTAAAATCGACTAATCGTGATACGTTGATGGATCGCACACCGGCCGCATGTCGTCAATCCTGAAAACGCTTCGCCTCATCGCTGATCCCACCCGGATCCGCATTCTCGCACTCCTGCGTCAGGAGGAGCTTTCGGTGGTCGAATTGCAGGAAATTCTCGCCATGGGGCAATCGCGGATTTCGTCGCAACTCTCGCAGTTGAAACA
>JAGRPB010000256.1 GCA_020439945.1 Verrucomicrobiia bacterium | reverse complement strand
AAATGTCGTCGGCCGGGCCCTTGGCGCCTTCCCTGATCCAACGAGTGAACTGTGAAACTTCCTCCTCGCTCGGCTGCGGCTCGTCCTTCGGCGGCATCGGCTCGGAGACGTCGCCCGTCATCACCTTCACCAGGTAGCTGTCCTCCGGCTTGCCGGGACGCAGCATCACGTGCGAGCCGCCTTCCTCGATATCGGCATAGCGCTCCACCGAGAAATCGCCCTCGAAATCGTCATCGTTGTGACAACCGGCGCAGTATTGCCGGAGCAGGGGCGCGATGTCGGCGTGGTAATCGAGCGGCTTTTCCGCCGCGGCCGCGCAGCCGAGCGAAACCGCCGCAAACAGGCTGAGGATAGAAGATAGTCGCTTCATCGAACGTGTCCGTGCTGGGATGAATGCTCAGTGTTGGAAGAGGAACTCGCGGGAACTCATCAGCGCCCAGAACAGGTCCTCCATTGCCGCGCGTCTTTCCGCCTCCGGTGTCTCGGCGAAGATCGCCTCGAAGCCCGCCTTCTCCTTCTCCGTCGGAAATCGAGAGAGACACAGCAGGTAGGCCTCGTCGATGCGCCCGGCATCGGTCATTTCCGCCTCCAACAATCGGTCGACCACGCTGCCCTTGGTATCCAGCTTGTCGTTCACCGTCTTGCCGTTTGAGACGTGCAGCACCTGCACCAGGCTCGGCTGATTGCTGCGTTCGCATTCGCAGGGAATCTCGCGTTCGTTCCGGCCGAAGGTTTTGAGGAAGTAATTGTCCACCGCGGAATCGTAGAGTTCCAGAGCCCGGGTACCCTTCGGATAGAACTCGGTTTTCTGCGTCGAACCGTCCCGCAGGGCGATCTCGGTGAAATCGGTGGGAATGCCGCTGATACCGGAAATGGCGTCGTGCAGAACTTCGGCGATCAACCGGCGGGGATATTGCCGGGAAAAGAAGCGATCATCTTCGGCGTTCTCGTAGAGCACGTCGCTGCTCCTCTGGTAGGTCTCGCTCCGGAGGATGGTCCGCATCAGCGATTTCAGGTCGAAGCCGTTCGCCACGAAATCGTCGGACAGGGCGGCGAGCAGCGGCTCGTTGCTCGCCGGATTCGACGCCCGCATGTCGTCGACCGGATCGACCAGGCCGATGCCGAAGTAGTTCGCCCAGACCTTGTTCACGATACTGCGGGAAAAGGAATGGTTTTCCGGCGACGTCAGCCACGCGGCGAGTTCTTCACGGCGATCTCTCTCCTGGTCCATCGGGATCGGCTCGGCATCGAGCGGCGCCGGAGGCTGCGGCTTGCCGGTGCGAGGCTGGATGAGATCGCCGCGCGGCTCCACGTAGACGGTGCGAACGCCGTCGCCGTTCCGGGAATCCCCGCCCCACCCCTTGGCCCGCACCCGGGCGAAGAGATTGGCGAAGGCGTAGTACTGATCGTTGGTCCACTTCGCCAGCGGGTGATCGTGACACTTGGCGCAGTTCAGCGAGAGGCTGAGAAAAGTCTGACTCACATTCTCAGCCATCGATTCCGGATCCTGGTGGACGGAGTAGAAATTCGTGGCGCCCTCGGCCACGCTGCTGCCCTTCGCGGTGACCACGTCGCGGGCGAATTCGTCCCAAGGCCGATTGGTGGCCACGCTGGCGCGGATCCAATCGTAGTAGGCTTTCACCGCTTCCGGACGCAGGTGGCGACCGTTGACGAGCATCATGTCGGATATCCGGTAGGACCAGTAATCGACGAATTCCGTCCGACCCAGCAGATCCTCGATGAGCCGATCCCGCTTGTCCGGGGCGGCATCGTCGAGAAAGGCTCGCACCTCTTCCGGCTTCGGCAGCATGCCGATGGTGTCGAGGTAGGCGCGACGAACGAACTCGCTGTCGTTGGCTCGCGGCGAGGGTTTCAAGTTGAGCCGACGCAACTGGTCGAGGACGAGGTCGTCGATGAAATTCCGCCGCGAGGCTTCGGCGAACACCATTTCGGGAATCTCGTTGGGCCAGGGCGAGGAAATGCGCGCCAGGACGATCCGGGACGAAAACCACGCCGACACCGCGCCCTCGCCATAACCAACCACCTCGCTATTGCCATCGTCATCGACCGAAGCGACCGCCGCGTTCGACGAGGTGAATTTCGCCCATTGCGTCACATCCTCCTGGCGCCCGTCGGAATAGTTGGCCCGAACGATGAAGCGCGGCTTGCTCCCGGGAGGCAGGGTCGCCAGCGGCGGAAAAATCTCCAGCGATTGGAGCGTGGCATCGTCCCGGCTCGGCGGCGCGGCCCCGGCCGAAATCCATTCGGCCAGGATGCGGTAATCCCGCGAGCCCGGCTCGATCCGCTTGCCGCCGGTGTGTTTCAGCGCCGTCGTCGCCTTGGTCAGAATGAGCGAACGTCCGGGATCGCCCGGTTCGATCCGGCGGCCTCGCGCCTCGTGGGTGATGCGGTGGTAATCCTTTTCCGGATCGTAACCGCGCAAGCTCAGGCGGAAGCCGCCCTTGCCCGCCAGCGCCCCGTGACAGGCGCCCATGTTGCAGCCGCCCTTGGAAAAGACCGGGAGCACATGATTCCGAAAACTCCACGCGTGCGGCTCATCGAACGCCTTCACTTCGATCCGTGCACTGGCCTGGCGTCCATCCTTCGCCGTCGCGGTGATCGTGACCGAGCCGTTGCCTTGGGGAAATACCGTTCCCTCCTTCACAATCGCCACTTTCGGATCGCTCGACGTCAGGGACGCGTCCGCCAGCTCCCCGGCGAAATTGCCCTTGGCATTTTTTTCCAACACGATCAGCCGCTGGAATGATTCGACGCCCGTGAGCGTACTCTGCTCCGGCAAAACCGCGATCGCAGGCGACGGCCTATCATTCGCCGGCGCGCTCGCGACTCCCATCAACAGCAGGAGCGCCGCCGTGACCCACAATGGCGTCGCAAGCCGGCGGATGGTAGCCGTCTTCGACGTCCCGTTTTCGGACTTTCTGACAGGTGGCATGGTGAAATTCATCGTTCAGGTCCAGGAGAGCAATGGTCGCTCTCCCCTTGTCACTTCGAGGCAAAATGAGCTCCCCGCTTTCGTCCCAGCAAAAATGGTCATTCCAGCGGTCTTCACGAGGATTGAAAATCGCGATTTCCGATCCAGTTTGAGGATCAGCGGCTTCACACCGGTTTCCCCGCCGCTCATTGCAGTTCCGGCAGGAGAGCGCGAGGTTTTCCAGGTCGTCCCCGCCTCCCTTGGATTGTGGGATGACATGATCGATCGTGAAACGAACAAACTGCCATTCCTCGCTGGCGTGACAGTATTCGCACAGTCCCGAGGCTCGCTCTCGAACCGCCTCGCGAATTCCCTTCCCGACAGCCATGCGCCTAACCCGCCGGTTGTCTCAACCCTCGGTTCAAACGGCTGAGCGTCTCGTCCAATTCGCAAATCGCACGATACTGTCGGCTTTCGAAATCGGACAAGGTTCCCGCTTTCTTTCGCTCGATGAGCCGCTCGAATAAATCCTGCAGCGACTTGCTCGCTTTGAGTACCAGAGACCCGTTCCGCGCGCTCACGGAGACAGCTCCATCGGGCAGCGAATCCACCAGATTTTCCGAGGCCAGACCTTCGATGCTCATCAACGTTCAGCATAGATTCGAAAGGGGCTATCGCCAAGTCAAACCTCAAACTCACACGAACAGTTCCTTGATCGGTTCCCTGCCGATATCCACCAGCGGAAACGGGCGACCGGCCGGTCCGGGCAAATGGCTGGTGTGATCGATCCCTAGGCTCTTGAAAATCGTGGCCACGATGTCTCCCGGCTCCACCGGACGTTCCGCCGGAAATCCGCCGATCGGGTCGCTCGCGCCCACCACGCGTCCACCGGCGACACCGCCGCCGGCGAAGGAACAGGTGAAACACTGGGGCCAGTGATCGCGCCCGCCCGCGGGATTCACCTTCGGCGTGCGACCAAACTCGGAGACGCCGGCCACGAGCGTGTCGCCCAGCATGCCGCGCTGTTCGAGATCCTCGATCAGGGCCGAGTAGGCCTGGTCATACATCGGCGCGACCAGTTCCTTCATCTGGGTCACCGAAATGAATGGCTTGGAACCATGGATGTCCCAACTCAGTTCGTTGAATACGGTGAGAAAGGTGTTCACGGTGACGAAGCGAACCCCATTTTCGATGAGTCTTCGCGCCAGCAGCATGCACTGACCGACGCGGTTCATCCCGTAGCGCTCGCGAGTGTAGTCGCTTTCCTGCGACAGGTCGAACGCGGAGCGCGCCTGCTCGCTGGTCATCATCCGGAAGGCGGCGTGAAAATTCTCGTCGAGGAGACGGGCATCTTCGCTGGCCTCGAAATTGCGGACCGTTTCTTCCACCAGGTCGCGCATTTTCCGCCGCCGATCCAACCGTGATGCGCCGATCTGGTCGGGCGGAAGCAGGTCGGGCACCTTGAAATCCTTCTTCGACGGATCCGCCATCAGGGCGAACGGATCCTGCGCCTTGCCGAGGAATCCTCCGGCCTGGCCGTTGGGCAGGTTTCCCCCGCCCCGTCCCATCAATTCGGGCAGAACCACGAAAGGCGGCAGGTCGGTCTTCCGCCCGCGAAGGTAGCTGACCACCGAACCGACATGCGGCGTCTGGATACCGCCGGTGAATCGCCGCCCGGTCTGCATCATCTGCCAGCCGGCATCATGCACCGCCGCACCGCTGTGGTGGCAGGAACGCACCAGGGAAAACTTGTCCGCGATCTGCGCATGCTTCGGCAGAATCTCCGAGATGTCGATGTCGGGCGACTTGGTTCGGATCGGTTTGAAAGGCCCGCGAATCTCCTGCGGCGCGTCCGGCTTCATGTCCCAGAGATCGATGTGACTGGGACCACCGAGATTAAAAATCAGGATGCAGGCCCGGTTGTCGTAGGCCTTTTTCACCGCGCCCGCCTGCTTGGCAGCGAGGTACTGCGGGAGTGACAGGCCGATCGCGCCGAGGGCGCCGACCTGGAGAAATTCTCGACGGCTGCGGCCGAAGGCGCGTTCTCCACAAATGGGGGCGCCGGTTTCTGCGAGGAAATCGAACATGGCAGGAAACGTGGGGAGGTTTGGATTTCGAAAAATCCTATCATGACGCCGGCACCGACAGAGCCCGCGCAACTGCGCCAGATGGATCGAAAATCAAACACCGACCGCTCACGTTGTCTTGTAATGCGTTCCCCTGTTTTGGTAGATTCGGATCATGAGCGTCCGAAATCCCAAGGCGATCCAGCAGCGCTTTTTTCGCCGAAATCCCAGCCTCGAGCCCGTGCTGCGACTGATGGCGAGCACGCCGAACGCCTGCGTGTTCGTAAAGGACATCGAGAGTCGCTACGTGATGTGCAATG
>JAGRPB010000023.1 GCA_020439945.1 Verrucomicrobiia bacterium | reverse complement strand
ACCCCGCCGTCGCCGCGGAAAAACGGCCCAATATCGTGGTCATGATGGCCGATGACATCGGCTACGAGAATCTCTCCTGCTATGGATCGAAGGTCTACGACACGCCGAACATCGATCGGCTCGCCGCCACCGGCATCCGCTTTGACCACGCCCATGCCCAGCCGATTTGCACCCCGTCGCGGGTCCAGATCATGACCGGGATCTACAACAGCCGGAACTACATTCGCTTCGGCATCCTCGATCCCGAGGCGACCACCTTTGGCAACCTGTTGCGCGACGGCGGCTATCGCACCGCCATCGCTGGGAAGTGGCAATTGGAGGGCGGTTTGAAGGGGCCGGACCATTTCGGCTTCGATCGCTACTGTCTCTGGCAACTGACGAGAAGGCCGAGCCGCTATCCCAATCCAGGTCTCGAAATCGACGGGGAGGAGAAGGACTTCAAACACGGCGAGTTCGGTCCCGATCTCATCAACGATTACGTCTGCCAGTTTATCGAGGAACAGAAAGAGGCCGAGGCTCCGTTCCTCGTCTACTACCCGATGTTGCTGACCCACTGGCCGTTCGTGCCGACACCGGATCATCCCGACTGGGATCCCGAGATGTGGCGCGACGCGGTCAATGAGCCGGGCGGCTATCGAAGCCAGAAATACTGGGACGCGTTCGTTCGCTACTGTGACAAGATGGTCGGCAAGGTGGTTGATACGCTGGAGAAAACGGGGCAGCGAGACAACACGCTCGTAATCTGGACCGGCGACAACGGCACCTACACCGACATCGTGTCCGAGTTTCGTGGTCAGCCCTACCGCGGCGGCAAGGGCAGTCCGAAAGACAACGGCACCCACGTCGGCTTCGTCGCCAGTTGGCCGGGAGTGATCGAACCCGGCCGAACCAGCGACGCGCTGGTCGATTTATCCGACATTCTGCCCACGCTCACCGACGTGGCCGGCACCCAAACGCCCGCCGGAGTCGATGGCGCCAGTCTGCTCCCGGTCTTCCAGGGCAAGGATGCCGAGCGGAAAAAGAACGCGATCTATTGCTGGTATCATCGCGACGGCGTTCGTGACCAGGCCAGCCAGCACGCCCGCGACCAACGCTACAAGCTCTACGCGACCGGAGAGCTCTACGACACCGTCGAAGACATGGAGGAAAAAAAGGACCTCGCCGCCGGAGGCGTTCCGGATTCATTGAAGGAGGAATACGCCAAATTGAAAGCCGTCCTCGATCCCCAGGTCGCCGCGGCTGCGGCCGCCGATGAAACCATCGAAGCAAAGCAGGCGAAGTTTGGCGGGAAAGGAAAAAAGGCCAAGGGCGGCAAGAAGAAAAAGAAAACAGCGGAGTGAGGAACCTCCCGCTTCGACGATCTGCCCCCTCCGTTTTTTTCAATTTCAATCCCCTTCCGCCATGATCCGAATCTCGCTTATTTCCTTCGCCACCCTTTGGGTGATCCTTTCCTCGATCCAAGCCGCGCCGCCAACGGCGAATCTCGACTTTGACGGTGTCACCGAAAAGCAGGTCATGATTCCGATGCGGGACGGGGTTCGCCTTTCGGCCTGGCTCTACTTTCCCGAGGGTGACGGTCCCTGGCCACCGATCTTCGAGCAGCGTTATGCCTCGCTCCGTGGCAAGAGCACACGCGAATCCGCCGCCAGGCTCGCCCGCGGCGGGTATGTGGTCGCCCTGGTGAACTATCGCGGCACGCACGATTCCGAAGGCAAGTGGATCGGCTACCGGGCGATGCAGTGGGGTGAATTGCAGGATGGCTACGACGCCTGCGAATGGCTCGCAAAGCAGTCGTGGAGCACGGGCAAAGTCGGCACTTTCGGGGGTTCGCAGGGCGGTTATGCACAAAACTATCTCGCCGTGACCCAACCACCCAGCCTGGTCTGCCAGTACATGGTCGACACCGGCCTGAGCCTGTTTCACGAAGGTTATCGCATTGGCGGCACCACGCGTCCCAATCGCTTTCAGGGGCTCGGAGACAACTGCGGCAATCCCCAGGACAACCTCGACCTGTTGGCGGAGTGGTTCCGCCATCCCCACTACGACGACTACTGGAAGGCGGAGGACTGCACCCTGCACTTCGATCGCATGAACGTGCCGTGTTTCACGATCGGCAGCTGGTACGATTTCATGAACCAGGGATCGATCGCGAGTTTCATCGGTCGCCAGCATCAGGGTGGACCGAATTCTCGCGGCAACCAGTGGCTGCTGATCGGTCCCTGGCTGCACGGTCGAGGCAACAAAGGCTCCCAGGTCGGCGAACTCCAATACCCGGAAAATGCCGACTGGCCGGACGACGAGCACATGCTGCGCTGGTTCGATCACTGGCTCAAGGGAGCCGACAACGGGATCACGAAAGAGCCTACCGTTCGCTACTACGTGATGGGTGCCGTCGGCGAAGATGGAGCGCCGGGAAACCTCTGGCGGGAAGCCAAAGACTGGCCGCCGACTGCTGAAACCGTTCCGTTTTTCCTCCAACCCGACGGCGGATTGTCAGATCGACCATCGACCGGAAGCGTCGAACCGGCGACTTCGTGGCTCAGTGATCCACGCCATCCGATGGAGATCCCGGGCCGTTCGTTTCCAGGCGCACGCGACGCCCGCGCTTTCGAGGAACAGGCTGAAGTTCGCACCTTCACCACGGAACCGCTGTCCGAACCGGTCGAGTGGACGGGCCGGGTCGAGGCCGAACTTTTCCTTTCATCCACCGCACCCGATACCGACGTCATCGTACGCATCAGCGACGTCTATCCCGACGGCCGTTCCATCCTCCTCGTCGACTACCCGTGGAGACTGAGATATCGCAACGGGTTCGATCACGAAGAACTAATGACACCCGGGGAAGTCTACCAAGTGAAGTTTCCCATCGGCTGGATGAGCCAGATCTTCAATCATGGTCACCGCATCCGAGTCACCATCGCCAGCACCGGTGCGCCGCTCTACGAACCCAATCCGCAGAACGGGAAGCCGCTCGCGATCGAGTTTCCGGATGACGCGGTTGCCGCGACGAATTCGGTCTATCACTCCGCCGAAAACGCCTCGCGGATCCTGGCACCGGTGAGGAAAAGCGCCGAGGACTGAAACTGGGGCGGACACGGAGGACCGCCCTCCGGCTTCAGGACAACTTCCAGTCGCCGCGCATTTCCTGATCGACGAGTTTGTTGGCTTCCGCGTCGTCGATGAACTGCTCGGCCTTGGGATCCCACTTCAGCTCGCGACGGAGTTGGTAGGCGATGTTGGTGAGGTGGCAGAGGCTCGCCGAGCGATGCCCGATTTCCTCGTGACAAATGCACTTGCCGCGCGACTCGATGTTCTCGATCCAGTTCGCCATGTGACTGAAGCCATTCTTGCCGCCGGCGTTCTCCAGCTTGATGTCGTTTTCGCCGATGGGATTCTTTTCGCGAAGATCGACGGGAATGGTGTCGAGTCGGCTGCGATCCACTGAAACGATTCCGCTCGTTCCGATCCAGGTCGTGCCGCCCGGACCGCCATGGAACATCTCGATGCCGTTGTCGTAAACCATCATCAGACCGCGATTCGCGTTCTCGTCCTGCGGCGGCACGATGCGAACCGGGCCGGTGTCGTCCGTGCCCAGCCCCCACTGCGCGATGTCGAAATGGTGCGCGCCGAAATCGGCCACCCCACCTCCGGCGAATTCCCGATACTTCCGCCAGGCCGGAAAGTGATTGTGCACGCCTTTCGGACAGAGAATCTCGTTGTAGGGACGCATCTGGGCGGGTCCGAGCCAGAGATCCCAGTTGGTTCCTTCGGGAATCGATTCCTCCGGCAGATCGCAGGGCACGTTGGGATCGCCGACGCCGACATTGACGGAAATAAGCTCGCCGAGTTTGCCATTGCGGACCAGTTCGGCCGCGATGCGGAACTTGCCGTCGTATTCGCTGCGCTGCTGGCTGCCGGTCTGGAAGACGACCTTGTTGGCCTGCACCGCGTTCACCATGGCGCGGCCCTCGGCGATGGTCCGGGAAATCGGTTTTTCACAGTAGATGTCCTTGCCGGCCTTGGCCGCGGCCACCACGGGAATGGCGTGCCAGTGATCCGGCGTCACCACCATGACCGCGTCGATGTCGTCGCGAGCAATGACTTCGCGGAAATCTTCATAGGTCTTTACACCGTCGTAGTCGGGCTGGTTATTGAGCTTGGCGTAGAAATCATTGGCGATCTTTTTCCCATTCTCACGCCGCTCGCGAACCACGTCACACATCGCCACCATCTGGGTCTGGGGAAACTTCATCGCCTTCCCGAAATCACTGACGCCCTGCTTGCCGACACCAATCACGCCGATGTTGATCCGGTCGTTGGCGGCGGCCTTGGCCTTGGAAATCGTCACCGATCCGGCAACGGTGCTGAGCAGGGTGGTGGCGGTGGTCTGGCGAATGAAATGTCGGCGATTCATGAGGGTAATTTCGAGGATTTGAGGGAAGCCAAAGCTCATCACGAATCCCGACGCCGATCAAGGTTTCGATTTCCGCGATGGCGCGACCGCGAACGGCGCTTCGAGGCCGATTTTCGCGGCGCACTCGGCGATCGATCGGCATCGCCTGAAAAAACCAGCGCTCGTTGGGCAGTGGACAATTCCCGCCATTCACCGGACTCCAGACCGAGCGATTCCATCTGCAATTCCCCAATGCCCACGCGAATCAGGCGCAAGGTGGGAAAGCCGACGGCGGCCGTCATCCGGCGCACTTGCCGGTTTTTGCCCTCGGTCAATTCCAAGGAAATCCAACTCGTCGGGATCGCGGCCCGGTAGCGAATCGGTGGATCGCGATCCGGATGGTCCGGTTGGATTGCGATCGCTTGGCAGGGCTTCGTCCGATGGCCGCGAAGGTCCAAACCGCCTCGTCTCAACCGATCCAGCGCATTTCCTGAAATCGCTCCCTCAACCTGCGCGTGATAGGTCCGCGCATGCCCGTTTTCGGGATCGAGCAGGCGGGAGTTGAGACCGGCCTCATCGGAGAGCAGGAGCAGGCCTTCGCTGTCGCGATCCAGTCGGCCGAGCGGGTAGACGCGCTCGGGAAATCCGAATTCCGCCAGGGTTCGCTGCCCTTCCTGTTCGGGCGTGAACTGGGTGAGAATTCCCCACGGCTTGTGAAAGGCGATAAGCATACGATACGTGCGATCCCAACTTCGAGAGGCGTAAATGTATCGCAAGCCCCGGCAATTTGCGCAAAGCTTCACGCCATGCCGATCTCGTTCCTGGCCGCCACCTCATCGGACTTGCCGTTTCGCACCGGGTCAGCAACTCACCTGATTTCCCTGGCGGTCTGCGCGGTGATCGTCTTTGCCTTTGTTCGGTTGATCCGAAACTGGCGTGCCATTCCCGATTCAGAGAAACGCCACGCAAAGCTTCACCGCCTTCGCCTTTTCATCGGCTGCGGCTGTCTGGCGGCTTGGCTGATGAATGTCATCTTCTGGGCGGTGCTTACCCCATTCCGGTGGGATCAGAGCCTGCCGCTGCAATTCTGCAATCTTGCCAACCTCATTGGCGCGGTGGCGGTGATGCGCCGGAGTGGGCGGCTTTTCAAGTCGGTGCTCTATTTCTGGGCGACCACTCTCTGCATCTGGGCCTTCATCACTCCGGTTCTGGGTAGTGGACCGGATCGCCTCGAATTCTGGATCTTCTGGATCTACCACATTTTCATCCCGCTCGCCGTGCTGGAGACTTTTCTAGTGCAGGGTTTCCGCCCCGGATTTCCGGATCTGAAGAATACCGTCCTCTTCACCCTCACCTTCACGCTCCTGATGGCCCTGATCGATCGGATCTTCGGCTGGAACTACGGATTCGTCGGACCCTCCACGCCCGAGAATCCCACGCTCCTGGATGTTCTCGGCCCCTATCCGCTACGCCTCCTTTGGATGATTCTCATCGCCAGCGGTCTGTTCCTTCTCGTCTGGCTACCGTGGCGGAAGGTGGCACAGGCTTAGGAAGGTGACAAATTCCGGTCGACGCGATCCAAGGCTGTGCCATCGGCCGTATTCGACGCAAGCGTCGCCCGAGTGTTCTAAAGAGCCCTGAAAAAACAAAGATTAGCCGATCCAAAGTGGCAACCCCGCAAGGATTCGAACCTTGACAAACAGAACCAAAATCTGTTGTGCTACCGTTACACCACGGGGTTACAAGCGTCTCGCCCGATCGTGGGCGAAGCGGTTTAGTTTAGCGCCAGTCGTCGCGTTCGCAAGTCGCTGGCGCTCGACTTTTTACCGGAAGATTCAGGCCTTTTTCTGCAGGAGGGTAGAGCCGGTCATGGCCTTGGGCTTCTCGATTTCCATCATGTCGAGAAGCGTGGGCGCGATGTCGGCGAGAATGCCATCCTTGAGCGAATACTGGTCGGAATCCGCAGCCACGTAGACGAGGTGCACCAGGTTGGTGGTGTGCGCGGTATTGGCGGATCCGTCGGGATTGATCATCTGGTCACAGTTGCCGTGGTCGGCGGTGATGAGAAGGCCGCCACCGAGTTCGAGGGTCTTTTCGACCACCTGTTTCACACAGTCGTCGATCGTCTCGACCGCCTTGATCGCCGCGGGCACGATGCCGGTGTGGCCGACCATGTCGGGATTGGCGAAATTCAGGATGACGAGATCGTAGTCGGGCAACTTGGCTAGCAGGCGCGAGGTCACCTCGGCGGCGCTCATCTCGGGCTTTTCGTCGTAGGTGGCCACGTCCCGCGGTGACGGGATCAACTCGCGATCTTCGCCGGGATTCGGCTCCTCGACGCCGCCGTTGAAGAAGAAACTAACGTGCGGGTATTTCTCGGTCTCGGCAATGCGGAGTTGCTTCTTGCCGGCCTGGCCCACGACTTCGCCGAGGGTGTCGTTGAGTTCTTCCGGCGGAAAAACGACCGGGCAGTCGTAGTTCTCATCGTATTCGGTCAGGGTGACGTAATGAACTTGCGGGCAATGGCCGCGATCGAAGCCGTCGAAGTCCTTGTCGAGAATCGGCTGGCTGAACTGCCGGGCGCGGTCGGCGCGGAAATTGAAGAACAGGACGACATCACCGTCACGGACGAGGTCCTCGTCGCCCGATTCAAATACCATGGGCAGGAGAAATTCGTCGGTCTTGCCGTTCTTGTATTGCGCGGCGATGGCTTCGGACGGCAGCACGTCCATTTTTTCGCCTTTTCCGTGAATGATGGCGTCCCAGGCGAGCTTGCTGCGGTCCCAGCGTTTGTCGCGATCCATCGCGTAGTAGCGACCGATCACCGTGACGATCCGCGCGCCGACTTCGGCCAGCTTGTCCTCGCAGTAGCCCACGTATTTTTCTCCTCCATGCGGCGAGGTGTCGCGACCGTCGGTGATGGCGTGGACCATGATGTCGTTGACACCCGCTTCCTTGGCCGCCTTGGCGAGAGCGATCAGGTGATCCTGGTGACTGTGCACGCCGCCATCGGAAACGAGACCGAGCAAATGCAGGCGGCTGCCCGTCGCTTTTGCGAACGCTTCCTTCAGCACTTCGTTCTGTCCGAGTGAACCGGACTCGACCGCCTTGTTGATGCGGGTCAGGTCCTGGTAAACGATGCGCCCGGCGCCGAGATTCAGGTGACCGACCTCCGAGTTGCCCATCTGCCCCTCCGGCAGCCCGACGTCGGTGCCGCTGCCGCTGATGTGGCTGACGGGATAGGTGGCATAGAGATGATCGTGAAAAGGCGTGTTCGCGAGACGTGGCGCGTCGCCGTTTTTTTCGGCTTCCGCTTCGCCTCCCGGATTGTCACCCCAACCGTCGCGAATGATGAGAACTACGGGCTTCTTGGCCATGGCGGGAAGTTCCCCGGAAATGAGGAAAGCGCAAGCGCCGAGCCGGAAAGATTGAGGACTCGGCCACCGCCGGGCACTCGCCAGGCTCAATTCTCGACCCCGAAGGTCGCATCCATGGCGTCCTGCACGGCGGAACGATCGATTTCTCCGAGCCGGCTCCGGCGTTCCCCGAGGCGCGGCAAGGTATCCAGCAGGGCCCGGGTGTAGCGATTCTTGGGACGGCTCAACAAATCGGCCACCCTCCCGGATTCGACCACCCCACCTTCGTAGAGGACAAGGACGCGGTCGGCGAGTCGCTCGATGCAGCCGACGTCGGCGCTGGCGAAAATCAAGCCGAGGTCGTGTTTCGCACACAACTCGCGAAACAGCCTCAGCACCTGGTCTTCTCCCGTCGCGTCGAGCGAGGTGGTCGCCTCATCCGCGATCCAGAGATCGGCGCCCGTCAGCAGGGCCATCGCCATGAGAAGCCGTGTCTGAACCAGCGCCGAAACTTCGCCGGGGTAACGCCCCAGGATCTGTTCCGGCTCGATCAACCCCACATCGTAGAATGCCGGCATCCAGTCTTTCTCCGACCTGAGTTCGCGCGTCTTTCCCGCCAGTTGGATCGCCTCCTGGAGATGCTGGCGCAGCGTTCGTTCGGGATTCCAGTGATCGCCAATTCGCGGAAAAAACGTGGCGATGCGAGTACGCCGCAGTTTTCGCCAAGAGAGCGATCGCAGTTTCAGCAAATCGGTTTCGGATTCCGCCTCCCCAACGAGCATCACCCGTCCGCCGAGAATCTCCGAGCCGCGCGGCAATCTACCGGCCAGGAGCCGGAGCAGCGTGGTTTTTCCCGAACCGACGCCGCCGATGAGCGCCACCACCTCGCCCGGCCGCAGATCGAACGTCAGACCTCTCAACGCGATCGCCGGAGCAGCCCCCTTTCGGGAATAGGCGACGGTCAAATCCTGGATTTTCAGCATGGGGAACATGGAAACTGGGGGTTCGATTCAAAACCAGCGTTCATCGACCGGCTCGTCCAGGGTCCGGCGCACGGCCCAGGCGAGTCCGGCCAGGACCATGGTCAGCACCCAGAGCACCGCGCCGGAGCTGATGATCATCCACGGCAGGTCGAACATCGTTTCGCGCCCCACTCCGAGCATCACCCCGATCCTGCCGTTCGCCGCCGCGACCGAGGCGCCCGCTCCGGAAAACCCCAGCGCCGCTTCCGCGACAAGCGCCGCGGGCAACAGGGTCGCCGCCGTCGCCGCCGCCTTCGGCCAGAGCCGGGGAAACAGCAGCTCCTGGAGGATCCGACGTCGGGAAAAACCCAGCGCCCGGGCCGAAATCACGTCGCCACCGTCTTCCCACGCCACGCACCAATTCGCGCCACGGCCGGCCACGAATCCCAGGCACAACGCCCCGAGCATCAAGATG
Organism: Verrucomicrobiia bacterium; assembly: GCA_020439945.1. Lineage (GTDB taxonomy): Bacteria > Verrucomicrobiota > Verrucomicrobiia > Verrucomicrobiales > DEV007 > JAEUHH01. The sequence goes on along the minus strand of JAGRPB010000023.1, from coordinate 33,100 downwards.
GTCGCCCCCACCCCGGCGCCGAATCCGGCCGCCAGAATGAACATCATTAACAGAGCCGGAACCAGGCCTATCCCCGACTGGAATGCCGCCAGTGCCCGGTAGCCGCGATCGCTGCCGATCAGGAAAGCGCTCGCGGCGACCGCCAGGCCCGACGAAGAACCCAGCACCACCGCCACCAGGGTCAGCCACGCGGACCTCCCCGCCGCGGCCAGCGTCGGACCGAGCAGATCCATCCCGTCGCGATTGGTGCCAAACCAATGTCGCGACGTCGGAGCCGACGCGGTCGAGACTTCGCCGAGACCGTTTGGCACATCGGCCTGCGGTGTGTCCACCACCAGAGCCGTGATTCCGAAAAATCCAAACACCAACCCGTAGCCAACCCCGAAGAGATAGTGGTCCCAGCGGGTCACGATCGACCGCCAGACTTTCGGAAACATTTCCGAAACTCGCGATCGACGCCGGTTCTGATTTTCACTTCCCATGATTTTCGCTCACCTGGATTCACCGGTTTGGCACCGGAACCTTTCGAATTCTCATTGCCCAGATCGTTTCGCCAAGCCATCGAGCCGCCACCGTCACCGAAACCATCGCCAGACCCGCAGCCAGCAGACCGGAGAATTCCGAGGCTCGGGCGCTGTCCACCGCCAATCGCCCCAGTCCGGGATACCGCGACGCCCATTCGATCACCAGCTGCATTCCCAACATCACCGGCAGCACCCGATCGAAGGAACGAATCAACGGTTCCAGCGAGTTGCGAAAAATATGCCGGTAGAAAAGCGTGGCGCCACCCACTCCCCTCGAGAGGGTCGCCCGCACATGCGGAGCCCGGGCCGTCCGCTTGAGTGCACCGCCCACTCGGCGCAACTGCCATCCGATGGCGGGCAACGCCACCGGCACCGCGACCAGCACGATTCGCCAGAGTGATTCCCAACGCACCGGTCCCCCGGTTGCCGCATCGGCGTCGGCGAATCCCGGTTGATTCCAGAATTCGAATTGCGCCCATACCAGCAGGCAAGCCAACCAGAATCCGGGGATCCAAGCCGCCAGGAGAAAGGGAGAGAGCATCACCTCGAACCACGCAAAGCGCCGGAAACGGGCCGTCAGCACTCCCAGCAATGGTCCGAAGGCCAACAGCAACAGGGTCGCCAGCGCGGTCACTTCCAGGCTCGCCAGACCGGCGTGCCACCAGGAATCTCGCCAGAGTTCTCCCGACGAATCCGGTCGCTCTCCAGTGGCGAGCATCTTGAACAGGGCGGGACTTCGCCCTCCCGAACCAGCGGAACCCGTCATCGAGAACTCGATCACCACCACCACCGCCGCCCAGCCCAGGATCAGGCGAGGCAAAAGGAGCAAAAGGCGGCGGAGAAGAAACGTGATCATGGAGGTTTGACGTAGGGATCAGGGCTCCGGTGTCTCGCTCGCGCCGGGATCTCCCGACTTCTCCCGCGGTTTCGAATTTCGCACCCACCACGGCCGACTCGCGAAGAGCCCGGCCCGCCCCACGGTCACCGGACCGGTGGTCCATTCGCCCTCGGCGCCCGGGCGCGCCTGTTCGACGGCTTCCGTCCGGTAGGCCAGTTCCCGCCCGACGTTGCACACAAAGAGACAGGGTTGAAGTTCGCGAATCTCCTCCTGCAATTCCGTCGCCGTCGCGATCACCGCCGCATCCTCGCGCTCGCGTCGCAATCTCTCGAGCAGGGCGTCGACCTCCTGGTTCCGCAAACCCGAAAAGTTCGTCCCACCGGGCCCGGCTTCGGAGGAATGCCAGACTGCGTAGTGATCCCGGCTGAAATCCAATTCCCAGCTCAAAAGCAAGGCATCAAACTCCCGGGGAGCCAATCGATCTTCAATGAGCGAACGCCATTCCATGGGTTCGAGACGAATGTTGACGCCCCCGGATTTCCACTGAGCCTCCAGCAATTTCGCGAGGCGCGAATGAAGAGGGTCGGCTTCGTCATAAGACAGGGTCAGTTCCACGACCTGACCCTCTTTGGTCCGCCATGATCCCTCTTCCCCGCGTTCCCAACCGGCCGCTTCGAATGATTCGACGGCCAGTTTCTCATCCGGCGAGAGCGGACCGGGCGAATCCTCACAAAACCAACTGCCGGGGAAAAAGAGCCCCTTCCAAGGCGTCGCCTCGGTCCCGGGAACCGATTTCAGGAGACCTTCCACATCGATGAGGTGAGCCAGGCCGCGTCGCACCCGCGGATCGGCGAAGATCGGCCGATCGAGGTTCCAGGTGACGAATGACTGGTACCGTCCCACGTCGCGGACCATTGCGGCCTTCGCCTGCCCCGATTCCTCACGGAGCCAACGCTCCTCATCCGGCGCGGGCGCCATCGCATCGACCCGGCCCAGACGCCATTCAATTTTCCGCTGCGCGGGATCGGCCAGGCGTCGATAACGCAGGTGTGTTTGCCGCGGGCATCCCCGGAAATAGTCGGTGTTGGCGACCAGTTCCAGCGACCGGCCGGGCGTGACCGACTCGATCCGGTAGGGCCCCGTGCCGACGGGCCGCGCGAAAAAATCCCGCCACGTTTCCGGACCGACAGCCTGACGCAGGAGGTGAGCCGGCAATAACGTCAGTTTTCCCCATCGCTCCAGGGCCGGCGCGTAGAATTCCTGCAAATGGGTCCGCAGCCGATGATCGTCGATGACTTCGGCGCTTTCCACGAAGGAGAAGGCGTCTCGCAAGGGGGATTCCGAACCGGCCCGGGTAACCTCCTCGAAAGTGAACAGCAGATCGTCCGCCGTGACCGGCTGACCATCGTGCCAGCGAAGGTCCTCACGCAACACGAGATCGAAATCGAGTTCGGCCAGCCGATTCACCGGACCGATGATTTCGATGGAGGGTTCGAGGTTCCGGTTCGATTCGTAGTAGAGTCTCAGCTCCTTGAGAAACAGATCCGTGTCACCGAGCAGGTACAGGTTGGCAATCTTGTCGCCGTCGTAATCGAGATGTTTGAGCTGGTTTTTTTCTACCGAACCGGCCAGGAAATCGGACAGGGATCGATCGACGGCCTCTCGGAGCCGGAGCCGCACGTGAAGCAACGAAACGAGCGACTTCGGATCGAAGCGATTGACGATTTCGTCGAGCCACCGTCTCTCGGGATCGGAAGACATCAGGTGCATCTGGTCACCGTCGAGCACCGCGTCGACGAGGTGCCATTCGGGCCAGAGATCTCGCTGAGTGGCGAGAATCCCGGCCGCTTCCGACGCGGTCTTTTCCCCGGTGAAATAGCAGGTCGCTCGGTGGCGGTATTCCCAACTGTCGAGCAGGTGTGGTCGCTGGCGAAGATCGTCATCGAGCCGGAGCAACCGGTCGAAAATCAGTTCGGTGACTTCCCTCTCGAACCCGCTCCCCGGCATCAGGGGATCGAATCGGGTCGGCACCTCACGGACCGCCACCACGAGATCGTCATCGTTCCGATAGGACAACTGCCGGGCCTGTCCCGCCAGCCAGACGATTCCGGCGACGATCGCGACCGGGACGAGGAGAACGAGGGCTCGCAGGCAGAGGAACATGGGGATTTACCTCAAGGACCCGAAACCGTCCCCCACCAAACCACGAGACGCAACCGGTGGAAAAATCCGGGTCCGATCACCAAGCGCCCCAACCCAGCACCTTGGTAACGGTGGGCACCCGGGTGAGAGGCTCGAGATCGCTCGGTACCCAGCTCAGTTCGACCCGGCCGATGCGGGCGTTGCCTCCGATGAGGGCTTGATCGAGGCCGAGTGACTGGAGTTCGCTGTCCTTCACCTGCAGAATGCGGGGCGCGGCGGTGTCGAGCGGTGGGCTCAACTGCAACTCCCACGTGGTCCCGGGCCACGGATTCTGGTCGGAGGGGGCCTCGTCGCCCTTCCGGATCACGAGCCGGAATTCCTTCGGAGGCGCGGCGGGATCGGCGAGGAAACGATCGAGGGATTCATCGATAAGCTGCTGGTAGATGACCCAGTCCAGTTTCATCTCACCGGGTCGGACCTGAACCACGCACCAGCGGTGAACCTCTTCATTTTCGTTCTCGAAAACATCGAAAACACCGAACCATCGGCCACTGGCGGCGTCGCGCATGGGGCCGCGGAAGGACACTTTGCGAAGCGTCGGCAACGATTGATAACGCCGGTAGTAAGCCTCCATCTTCGGTTGATTTTCGGACGGATCGATCACGAACGACGCCCTTTCGTCGATGCCTTCGGCCTTGTAGAAACTCTCAATCACTTCCGTCCCGATCGGTTCGAGGATCGCCGCCATTCGTTTGCCCGGGTTGTCCGACGCGGCCTCGTCCGTGCCGGATTCGCCTCCCTCCGGCAGGACCGCCGGCGCCGCGGCTTGTTCCCCGGCCGCGGGGTTCATCGGCGTCGCGCGCTGAGGCGCCGGTGCGGATTCAGGATCGGATTCCGCAGTTTCGGCGGCCTTGATTGGGGTCGGCGTCGAGGTGGCACCCACGGGAGAAACCGCGTTCGCCTTGTTGTCCGGTGGCATGGCATCCGGCGATTTCTCGGCAGGCGTTTCCGGCGCGGGTTGGGCCGGTGATGGCGCGCTATCGGGAGCCGCGACCGGAGTCGCTGGCGCCAACGGATCGGGCTCGGTCGGTTTCGTTCCGGTGCCTTCCTGCGTTGGGTTTGAGGCACCATCGGAAACAGCGGGAACCGGAGCGACCGGAATCCCGGGCGGCGGATTGTCCCCGGAATTTTGCGGAGGGACGTTCGGCCCAACTGTCTCGGTGGGAGGATTGCCCGGAGGCACCGATGGTGAACCGGCCGGTGGCGAAGTCGGATCGCCCGTCGCCGGAGATGGCGATGGCGGGGCCGGCGTCTGGCTGGCGGCACTTGCGGGTGCCGTTTCGGTGGAAGACAGAACCTTCAGAATCCGCGCTTTTACCCCTTCGACGCCGCCGAAGTTTTTCAAGAGGAACACCGCTCCGAGAAACAGGGCACCCATTACCAACACGACGATGATCAACGGCGAGAAAATGCCTTTCGATTTTTTTTCCTTCTTCCCGGTCGATCGCTTTTTCTCCGGCGCGACATGATGTGGCGAGGGAACGCCCTGAGCCGCGGGAGATGGAAATCCAAATGACCCGTCATCATCCGAGGCCTGCACTCCGGAGTTCCACGGATCGCTTTGCGAAGGCGCTTCCGCGGACCGGCGTTCCCCGAACGGAGAGCCGGAAGAATGAGAGGGGTTGCCCGCCTGCGAGGCATTCCAGGGCTGATGACCATTCGTTTCCCCGTTGCCCGAGTCCCCTCCTCCGCCGAAAAGCGAGGAAAAGCCTTCCGACATCGAAGGCATGGGATCGCCGACCGCATCTTGCTTTCCTTTCGCCGCCGCGGGATTGGAGGGACCGGCTCCGAACTGAAATTCGTCGTCGCCGCGGTTCCCGACCGTCTTGTTTTCGTTCGCCGAAGAAGGCGCCTGAGAACCGCCAAATTGATCCGGCAATTCCCAGGCCGGACCGGAAGAAGGATCGCTCCTTCCACCCTGCGACGATGGCGCCGTTTCTGGTTTCGGTGAGCTGGCGAAGAGGGCGGCGAAACTGTCGGCCGCCTCGGATGACGCGTTTTTTTCGGCGCTCTGGTTCTTGAATCCCACCTCCGGAGGGGGCGAATTGAAAAGATTGGCGAAGTCGTTCGACTTCGCCTCCTGCGATGGCGGGTCGGGTTGAGATTGGGCTGGCTGTTCCCGGTTCGGTGCCGGGGCCGGCGCGGGATTCGTCGCCGGTCCACTTCCTCCGCTCTCCGTCGACGAGATCTCTGGTCCGGCGGATGCCGGCGGCGTTCCTTGAAAAAACGAGGATCCCTCCACAGGCGCCGGCGTCGGCGTCGGAGCGGGCTGACCGCCGCCGAAACCGTTCCCGGAAAACTGGTGAGATGATTCAGGTGCCGACGGATTGGCCCGTTCCGCTGGCGGCTCAGCCCGCGGTGCCTGACCAAACGAACCCGGACTGGCAAACACCGATGGGGCCGATTCCTGCTGCCACGGAGAGTTGGCGGGAGAATCGGCCGGCGGATTAGGACCGGAAAACAATGGATTCTGGGATGGGACCGGACCATCGTTGGAACCCCGATTGGCGGCCGGTTCGGCCGAAGGCGGAAACGAAGGAATCTCCCGCGGCACCGGGGCCGGGGTGGACTGCGGTTGCGGTTGCGGTTGCGCTTCCGACGAGGGGGGCGCTCCGTTCCGACTTTCGGCCGCGGCGGCAAAGCCCCACTGGTTCGGTTGGGGTGAAGGCTGAACCGGCGGTGGCTGGTGGAAGCTCGCGTTCCAATCCGGCGCAGGCGCCGAGGCGGGCGGTTCCGGAGTCGCCGGCGAAACCGGCGGTTGCCAGCCTGACGGAGCCGGCTGGGAATTCACCGGTTCGGCGGGACCGGGCTGCCCCGGCTGAGACGCGGGCGTCGACCAATCCGCCCTCGGCTCCGGGGTCGCGGGCGCGACGCCATTGGCTTCGGCCGGCGACTGCCATGCGGGAGGAGTCCCCGGCGCGGGCATCGCGAAGGATTCCTGACGGCCCTGTGGTGAAAACGACGGCGGACTTTCCCACGAATTCGCCGGGGAAACCGGCGGTTGAGGAGAGGGGTGAGTCACTGGCGCCGACGGCTCCGGCGCGCTCGGCATGGGCGGGGGCGAGACTTCCACCGTTGGCGGAGGGCTCACAATCTTGGGAATGCGCTCGACCACGATTCCGGCCGGACCTCCATCGACCGCCACGATTCCCTCTCCGCAGGAAACGCATTCGCCTTCGACGCCGAGATGTTGGCGATTCAATTTGAGCCCGTGTCCGCACACCGGACAATGGACGGAAACCACGGAATCATCGAACCGCGGGGGCGATTGAACCGGAGAAGGCGGGGGCGGGGAAAAACCGTTGGGAGGCGGCGGCGCGCCACCTCCCGCACCCGGCGGCGAACCGAAGGTGCCGGAAAAGTTGGGAAATTGATTGCCCTGGTTGCCGAAAGGCGGCGGTGAAGCGTGCGGCTGAGGCGAACCGCCAAAAGCCGAACCATCCGCCTGCGAAGCGCCCCCTCCGCCGTATCCGGGAAACGGCGGGGGCGAATTCGACGCGGGCGTGTCCCAGATGTTGGCCGGAACGACGCGATTGGGATCGGCGGGATTCTGGGAATTCATTCAGAGGACTCTTTCTCCTCCCTGGCACCATCGTGAATCAGCAGCGGACCTCCCCCGAACAGGTTTTCCTTTTCGGGAACGGGAACCACAGTGGGCCGCTTGGCGGACGCGACGCCGGCGGCATTCGGTTTCGATGGTGTCTTGGAGGACTGAACTGGTTGATTCTGCTGCGGGACGTTCGCCAATGGGGATTTCGCCGCGGGTTTCGGCGGCGAGGGCAGCGGAACATTCAGGTTTTCGCTGGGATTCACCGGCGGAGCTTCGGCGGGGATCGAGGCGCTTTCGGTGGATTCTTCCACCGCTTTCGAAGGCATCACTTTTTCGAGAAGCGGACGAATCACCGGCATCACCTCGTCTTTGATTCGAGCGCCGAACATGACGGCAACGGCGATGCCAGCCGCCAGGCCGAGGAGCACGATCGCCAGGAAAACCCACTTCAGCTTGCCTCCCTTTCCGCCTTCTTTGGCGACCGGCTTTTTCTTCGCTTTGACGGGTTTTTCCTTCTTGGCTTTCTTGTCCTTGGCCCCGGTTTTCTCCGTCTTCTCGACCGCCTTCTTTTCGGCGCCCGGTTTTTTCGTTTCGGTCACCGGCACGGCCTCGGCTTCCGGCTCTTTCTCGTCCTTTTCGGCTTCCTCTGCCGGAGCTTTCGCGTCGGGCTCGGCAGATTTCTTGTCCCCGGTGGAAAACAGGGAAGAACCTGACGAAAGGGGCGAGGAAAGCGTCGGTTTCTCTTCGGAACCCTCTGACGGGCCCGACGCCTCGGCCGGTGCCTCCGCTTTTTCATCCGATTCCGCGGAGAAGTCGCCGCCAAAGGGATCGTCCGACGCCTTCTTTTCCTCGGCCCCCGGCCAGAGGCTCTTCGAGGGCTCGGACATTTCCGGAAGCGGCCTGGCTGAACTTTCCGAAGCGGGTTCGTCACCGGCTTCGGAATCCGAAAGGAACTTCGTGAGGTCTTCGAACGGTTCTTCCGCGTCCACCTTTTCGCTGGAAGGCTTGGCAAAGTCGGGCGGATTTTCCCCACTCTTCTCGGCGGTCGCCGCTTTCTCGAGAGCCGCGCTGATACCGGCAAACGGATCGTTCGAAACCGGCGCGGCTTGGTCTCGCTTGGAATCCATCGCCTCATCGAGATCCGTTTCCCCGGATTTGTCCTCGCAGGCACCTGCGGGCGGTTTCCAATCGAACGGAGAACCGGGACTGAGACTTTCCGTTTTTGGAGCCGCCACTTCTTCGTCCGTCGCCTTTGGCCGTGCTTCCTCTTCCGTTTTTTCCTCCTTCTCCATCGGGGCGCCAAGTCCCTCCGGGAGCGGCTTGGGATCCATCCAGGAGAATGCCGACGCGGTTTGCTTCGGTTGGGAAATGGGTGTTTTCGGTTCGATCGGTTTCTGCTCGACCTCCGCCGGGGAGCTCGGTTCCTTCGAATCCGAACCCTCCGTCTCCTTGGGAGCGGCGGCATTTCCCGACAACGATTGCTGAACCGCCGCGGCGCGCTCCGCCCAGAGCGTGGCCGCCGATTCACCGCCGGGCATCATCCAGGTCGCCGCCGGTCCGGTCGCGTTCGCGTCTGACTCGGTAGATTTTTCTTCCACCTCACCGAGCACTTCCGGCTCGACGGTTTCTCCCTCGATTTCTTCTTTCGCTTCCGGCTCGGTTTCCAGCTGGATTTCCGCAAAGGGATCCTCCGTTTCGGTTTCGGTTTCGGCTTCCGCTTTCATCTCCGCCGCGGGAGCGGACCCCGTCGAGTCCGGCTTACTCCAGGGCGTCTCCACCGGTTCGCGCTCGGCCATTTCCGCAGCGGGGGCTTCGACTTTCGTGACTTCCTCCCCGACCCGGCCCATTTCCGGACGCTTTTCGGCGAGAGGAACGACTGATTCGAGGCTCTCCACGGCGGGGGCCGCCGCCTTCTTCTGTTCGGTCGACTCGGTCCCCGGTTTCAGGAGAAAAATGCGAACGATCTCATCCAGGGGCGAGGCCGCCGCCACCAGGGGCGACTCGCACCACACGCAGTGACCCGCGATTCCGAGATGTTCGCGGCGCAGGCTCAGGCCCTTGCCGCATTGAGGACAGGCCACATCGATGATCTCCGCCGTTCGCGGCGCGATGGATACCACCGGCTTCTCCTCCTCCGCCTTCAGTTCGTTTGGCGCTTCCGCGATGGGGGCGTCGTCGGGCGTCGATTTTTCGGCAGGCATCAAAGAGGGTTCAGTCACCGACTCAACCCTGTTTGCCACCGGAGGTGCCCAAGTCGATTCAACCGCTTCGGTTTCCGACTTCGGCGCCTCGATTTCCTCGACCACTGGAGCGGCTTCCGCTTCCGATTTGATCTCTGGCTGGGCCGGCGCGTCGACCTCGGTGAAATTTGCCGGTTCGCTTTCTGCCGGAGCCGGCTCGGTTTCAATTTCCGGATTGGCCACCGGCGCTTCGGAAATCGGCTCGTTGGCGATCGATTGCTCGATTGCTTCGGCTTCCTCCGATTTCCCGGTTTCCGCTTGCGCCTCGGAAACCTCCTCAACTTCCGCGGGCGAAGGAATCGGTTTGGCCGGCGCCTTCCAGAGCGGGGCCGATTTCAGGCGCTCCGAAAACGTTTCGAAATCGAGAGACTTCCTCTCCATCGGCGACTGGCTTGGCATCGGCAGATCGCCTTGCGGTTCGGCTTCATTCCGCTCGGACGATTGCAGCCAGGAAAATGACGAGTCTTCATCCATCGGTTTCGTCTCCGAATTCGATTCGGGATCGTCGATCTGGTCCTTCCCGCCATCGGCCTTCTCTTCGGGTGACGGAGACATCATCCACGAAAAACCCCCGTCGGCGGGCATCTCGTTCGGAGCATCGCCTTCGGGCGTCTTCTCCGGTTCGGATTCGCGGTCTTCGCGGTTTTTCATCGGCTCAAAATCGTCGCCCACCATGAGTTCGCTCTCCCAGTCGTCGAAATCGCCACCCTGGCTGGCCAGAAAATCCGGTCCGCCCGAATCGCCGCGCAACGCCATTCCATCGGGATCGTGAGCGTCGCCTTCGTCGATCTTTTCTTCGTTCTCACCAAAGCCTGAAACTTCTTCTGACGCCAATGCCGCCGCCTCTTTTTCAGCGCCATCTTCCGATTTTTCCGCCGTGTTCGGCTCGGAATCGCCGATGGATTGTTCATTGACCGGAGTCGTGGAACGCGAATCCGGCCGCGATTCGGAGTTCATTTCCCCTTCGGATTTCGTCTCGGACTCCTCCGTGAATTCCTCGTCGAGACTTTCCAACGGTTCGAAAACCTTGGGCGCCGATTCGTTTCCCAAGGCGGCCGCAGGAAAAGGAACTGCCTCCGCCTCGGCTTTTTCAACTTCCTGATTTTCAGTCAATGGCGACTCCGACGCGATCGCTTCCCGCGCCTCCCCATCTTCCGATCGACCGAAGCCGAGTACGTTGAGAAATCGCGAACGCTCGGAGACCGCTTCAGGGTTTTCGAGGTTCGGCGAACGGGAAACAGAGTGGTCAGAAGGGGCTTCCATCGCTACCGAAGCTTCTACAAAAATCAGCTAAATTTATTATTTTTATGAGAGAATCTGCATTTCTTCAACCTTTTTCCTCAGTTTCGTGATATTTCATTTCAGGTTATTTTTCAGGAATTTTTAATTAAGTTTTCTTCATTCACCTGATTCGTTGATGCTGACTCCCGAATGCCTGCCGTTTTTAAGAATCGAGTAGCCCGACTCCACCATGCCCCATCCTTTCTCCCACTTCCTTTTGCTGCCGCCGAGTGTGGTTTTCATCATCGCCATCCTGACCGGCTGCGTCAGTGCCGAACGACCCGCGGGATCTCCCGCCGGCGCCTCGATTTCGGGCGGAAAGATCCAACTCCCTCCCGCCGATGCCGCCGCCATCGGCCGCAGGATCTGGCAGAACGAATGCGCCGGAACCATCGAGGGACTGACCAGCTGGAACGCGGGCGAGGATTTCCCGTCACTGGGTATCGGTCATTTCATCTGGTACGTTCCCGGACGTCCCGGTCCGTTCGAGGAGAGTTTCCCGCAATTGATCGCTTTCATGAAATCCCGACAGGTGCCCGGTCTGCCAGCCTGGTTGGCCAATGCCCGCGGCTGTCCCTGGCCGAATCGGGAGAGCTTTCTCGCACAGCAGAACTCACCCCAGATGCGGGAACTGCGCCAGTTCCTCGCCAATACCGTTTCGGTGCAGACCGACTTCATCGTTCACCGGCTCGAGAATGCCTTGCCGAAAATGGAATCGATCACCCACGGAGCCGACCGGGATCGACTCCGGGCGAATTTCTACAAGGTCGCCCAAAGCCGGAACGGGGTTTACGCGTTGATCGACTACGTCAATTTCAAAGGCGAAGGCATCAAGCCGGAAGAACGCTACCAGGGACAGGGCTGGGGTCTGCGCGACGTGCTCCTGGAAATGCGCGACACCCCCGGTGGTCCGGCCTCCGTCGCCGAATTCTCCGAAGCCGCCAAGCGGGTGCTGCAACGGCGCGTGCGAAACTCACCGCCCGATCGCGGGGAATCCCGCTGGCTCAACGGCTGGATGAATCGCTGCGCCGGCTACCGGAGCGGACTTTGAGAACAGCGACCGGTCAGTTGCCGCCTCCGGAACTGGAGTTGCGGATTTCGTCCTGAAACATCGTGGCCAGGTTCGCGTCATAGCGCAGGTGCACCAGGCGCCAGTCGCCACTGCCCGGATCATAGAAGGTGAACTCGTTCACGAAGGGCTGGCGCTCGAAGTGGGCCACCGAGCGCAGCACCAGCGTCCGTTCGGAGATTTCTGTTTCTTTCACGATCTTGAAATCGATGAATGCTCCCATCTGCGAAATCATCTGGGCGAACGCATCGGCGACTTTCTGCACGTCCTCCGCTTTCACCACCGGATTGGACGAGAGCATCTCCCGCAGCCCTTCGCCGCCGCGACCTTGCTTGCACATGGCGTAGAAGCCGGTGATCTGCTGCTTGGGAGAAAGTTTGGGAGCCGGGCGTGCCGGAGATTCGGCGGCGGCCGGCGCCTCCTGATTCTGGGCGTTCACAGTGGCGGCGCTGCCCAACAGGAGCGCCACGGCAAGCGGGAAAAGAGCCTTCATTTTCATCAATCGTCTTTGGAGGGGAGGTCGTTTGATTCGTCCGGGCAGCGAGATCACCTCGCCGCCGAATGACGGGAGCGCGCAGTCTATGACGGGGGTCGTCGCCTCGTCAACCCATCGTTCCCCGTTTGGGATGGTTCCGGCGAAACCGGGACCGGTCTATTTTTTCAAACTCGAAAAGGGATCGAAACTCTCCGACTTCTTCGGTTTCGTTTCGGCGGCGGGTTGGAGATACCCCATCGACTTCAGCCCGTCGGGAATCTTCGGTGGATCCTCCAGCAGCTTCTCGAAGGCCTTCACCTTCTTCAGCACCTCCAATGCCGGTTCGATTTTCCCGGCCTTCGTCAGTTCGCTCTTCACTGTTTCCAGGTTCTCGACGTGAATCCGGAGGGCCTTCACCAACTCGATCAAACGGGACCGGTCGAGATGTTCGACCTCCTGGTCATAAATGGCGCGCAGCCGGGTGAGTTGGGCAAATGTCTCGCCTGGTCTCTCCCCTTCCCCTTTGGCGGCGGCTTTTTCTTTTCGGATCAGCAATACCTTGTCCAGATCGCCCTCTTGGGAAACCTCGCCCTCGAGCTTGTCGAGCTCCTCCAGGAAACGCTTCCTCAAAACCGCATACGGCTTGTCCATTTCAGCCAAGGCCACCCGAAACTCGAAATCCGACGTTTCGAAAGAGATCCGGGGCGGAAACTAAGTGCCGTTTTCCTGCGAGAACGCGGAGCCCACCAAGGCTGCGGTGGCCAGCGAGACCAGAAAGCCCAGAACGATCATCGCTCTCCACCAGTTGTCGCCCGACCGTTTCATCCGAATCCTGAAAACCTGACCAAACTATCGGTTGGAGCATTCCAGACAAGCCGAAAGGCCGACTCGAGCATCTCAGATTCGAGAATCGAAGTCTTGCCGTGTCTTCCGATCCGGCCTAGGCTTAGATGAACGACTTACCCCTCTTCCGCCCATGAAGGCCCATCCCATCCCTTCTCACGGTGCCGCCCGGTTCTGTCTCGGCGCCGCTCTCCTCCTCAGTTGCCTGGCACCGACGCTGTCGCCGGGCAATCCCGCCGACGGTGTCGTGACCTTTGGCGGCGCTGAATTTTTTGGCGGCAATGGCAACCTGACCATCCGCCAGACCACCGAGAGCGCCATCATCAACTGGGGCGATTTCTCCATCAGCCAGGGCGAACTCACCGAGTTCATCCAGCCCGGCAGCGGCTCGGCGGTGTTGAACCGCGTCGTCGGCGGCAATCCCAGCGCGCTGGACGGAGCCCTGCGCGCCAACGGGAAAGTATTCCTCATCAATCCCAACGGAATCATCGTCGGCCCCTCCGGCACCATCGATGTCGGCAGCCTGGTCCTGAGCACCCTCGATATCTCGGACGAGGACTTTCTCGGCGGCGGCGACATGATTTTCTCCGGCACCAGCGGCGCGGGGGTGGTCAACTACGGCCGCATCAGCGCGATCGAGGGGGACGTTTTCCTGATCGGGAATTCCGTGGCCAACTACGGCACCGTCGAGGCGCCGAACGGCACGGTCGGACTGGGCGCCGGCAGCGAAGTGCTGATCACCGCCGAACCGAATCGAGAAGGCGAACGCGTTTTTGTCCGCGCCGCCTCCGGGCCGCGGGGCAGCACGGGTGTGGAAAATGCCGGCACCATCGAGGCCGCCGCGATCGAACTGAAAGCTCATGGCAATCTCTATGCGCTCGCGATCAACAACTCCGGTTCGCTTCGCGCCACCGGGGTGAATCGTTCCGGTGGTAAAGTCTTTCTCCGTTCGCCCGGCGGCAAGATCGTCAATACCGGTTCCATCGAGGCCACCGTTCCCGGCAGCGCGGGCGGTCGTATCCTCATCGAGTCGCTCGACCTCGATCTCGGCGGATCGCTGGCCACGGATCCGGAGGGCGACATCGCCCTGCTTTCCCGCGTCAATCTCCTGCCCGGCGCCACCATCGGCGGTCAAAAACTGGACGAGCTCCTCGTCGACGTGAACAAGCCCGACGCGTTCGTGCCCACTGACGCTTTCCTCCGGGAAGGGGCGGGATTTGCCGCCGGCATGGAGGCGCCCATCGATCGCGGAGAAGGCAAGATCATCCGTGGCGGTCGTCTCGCCGACGGACCTCCCGCCGTCACCGCCTCCACCCTGGAAGGCGGACGAGTCGTCATCGGCATGCCCGGCGTGACGACGAGAACCGTCGTCGGCGCGGCCGCTTCAACCAACACTGGCCAGCCGGTCGCAACCCCACCGGTGATGATCAACGACGAGGAACGGCCGACCCGCATCAACCCGGGCGTGAATCCGACCGATACCGGCACGACCTCGCCCGCCGGCCCCAGCAACCGGCCGCCGGTTCCGATCGAGTCGCCAGAAAAGCCCGACGGTCCCGCGCCGAAGCCTTGAGAACCCGATCGCGCGCTCCGCGATTGAACTCCCTTGCCCGCTCGTCATGCGCCCATTGCTTCTCTCAGGCTTCCTGATGCTACTCACCGGCGGGATCTCAGTGGCCGTCGACATCACGACGGCGGCGGGACAGAGCTACGAAAATGCGGAAGTGAGAGGGATCGAGGGAGGCTCGGTCATCCTTTCCCACACCGGCGGGGTGGTTCGCGTGCCCCTGACCGAACTTTCCGACGAACTCCGCTCGAATCTCGGCATCGAACCCACCGTCGGAATCGCGAAGGTGGACCTCGAGGCGAAAATCGGATCGCTGAAACAGGCGTTTTCCGATCTCGACAAGGCCTACGCGAACAAACTCAGCGAGATTGAGGAAAACGCCAAGAGTCAAGGTCGCCTGGAAGACTTGATCGGCATCCAGAAAGAACTCGAAGATCTCAAAAAGAACGCCCCCTTGGACACTCCGGCCAATGGAGAACTGCTGAAGGTCAGAGGCATCTATCAGCAGGAATTGAAAAACCGGAAAGCACAGGCATTCACCTCGCTGAAAGAGGCAGTGTCTGTCTACCAGGCAACGCTCAAAAAAATCCAGGAAGCTTTCACGCGATCCGGCGAAATCGAGAAAGCGGTCGAGGTAAAAAAGGAGATCGAGGAGATCGGCTCGAAAGTGCGGCTACCCGAACTGTCGCTGGTCACCTTTGGTCTCGTGGCTCCCTCGACGCCTCAACCACCAAGCCCCGCCCCTCTTCCCGTGGGCGCTGGTGCCAACGCCGGACAACCCCTCTGCCGTATCGTCATCGTGGGGACCTCCCCCGATGCCGGCGACGCGATCCACGAAACTTTCGAGATGATTCGCCAAACCGACCGCACCGACCTTGTTCGGATCGGTCGGACTATCCGAACGAACATTGGTGCGATCGCCAGCGATGGATCGCTGGTTTACTGGAGGGAAGGATCCACGGCCCCCGAAGTCATCCCGGGAGACCACGTTCAATGCGAACAGAATTTCGGACTGCCGCTCGTGGGGCTGCGACGGGACGGCACGTTGAGTTTCACCTCCGAGGTTGAACCGGCCATAGCGGCGAAATTAAAGCAGGAAACTTCCATCAGCCAGATCTCCGCGACCAGTGGAGCTCTGGGTTTGGTCAGCAGTTCGGACCATGTCGCTCATGTGATCGGCCGGTCCGACCACCCGACTGCCCAAGCGATCGCCAAACTGGAAAACATCTCCGAATTGGATTTTTCGGGCCTGGCCTTCGCTCATCTCCTGCTGCGCGATGGGACGATCATCATCTCGGTCAATGGAGAAACCCACCAGATGACCGGGTTCTCCGATTTCGTCCGACTACCTTGTTATGGAATCGGGGAACGAGCCTCCGGTGAACTCGTATCCCTGAACACGGTTCCCCAGGCAGAACTTGATTCCACGGGCCCGAATCCCCGTCGATGTTTCCAAGGGGCTGGCTACTACGCCGCCATCGACCGGAACCAGGGTTTTCACCTCTTCAACAGCAAGGGCGAGTTGAGGAATTCCATCGAATCCGACATCGAGGAGGCGCTGACGGGTGCCGTCGATTTCACCTTGTTGTTCGAACCGGACGGTCCAGTCTGGATTGCCGCGTTGATCCCGTCGCAGCTGGTCAGCCGGTCAGGACTCTGGGAACTTTCCGAGCTGATCGCGGATCGGCAGAAGCGCTGATCCCGCCCCGGACGGTGGATTTCCGCTCGCATCCGGCGGGGACGATGCGATGATTAACCTTTGCGAAGCTTTGTTCGTGAAGCCTTGTCTTCTTCGTCCCCATGGCCAAAAAACCGATACCCCGTTTTTTGGTGCCCGTTCTCGGAGCGCTCGCTCTGGGAGCGGCATTCATGGTGCATGCGAGGCGGCATGACCTGAAGTTGCCGATTTCGATCCCGTTTCTCGAGAATCATCCGGGCATCCTCCCCCCGGAAGAGAAGGCCCCGGAGTCAGCGCCTCGGCAGGATTTCCAGGAAATCGAGAAGTGGACGGGCCACACCGTGACCGAAATCCTGGAAACTCTGGAGGCGAATCAGGAAGCCGGCCCCCCGGCCACGGAAATCTCTTTTCCCGAAACTGCCGGGATTGATCCCTACCTACCCCGCTATGTTCGGGCGCCCGATGCCGCGGCGCTCAATGCGGACGATGTCGCCGTTTGGAACGGACATCTTCTGGGTTCGAAGAACGGCCTTCCCCTCTCGGTGCCGGGTCTCAACACCACGGGTGGGCGTTTGCTGTTGCCGGCGGATTTCGACCGCGACGGCGATCTCGACTGGTTCGTCGGCAGGGCCGCCGGCCTTCCGCATTCGCTTCTTCGCCAGGGAAAGGATGGGGTTTTTTCCGATGTCACCACGGCGGCGGGCCTGCTCTGCTTTCTTCCCACCGATCAGGCCGAATGGATCGACTTCGATCGCGATGGAGATCTCGATCTCATGCTGCTGAGCGGTTCCGTCACGAATGACGCTCCAAGTAGCCTGCGCCTGTTTCACAATCTCGATGGTAATCGTTTTGTCGATGCGACCGACCAACTGGAACTGGGGAAACTGACCACGCAACCGATCCGATCTTTCTCGTGGCACGACGTGGATGGCGACCGATTTCCCGATCTCCTGCTTTCGCTTCGCGATGGACTGATGCTGTGTCTCGCCCTGCCCGCCGATGCTGCCGAGGATTGGCGTTTTGAAGACGCGACCGCGATCTACGGGCTCGGAAACCTTCCCGGCGCCGGCCCGACCGGCTGGGGCGATCTCGAGTGCGACGGGAATCCCGAACTCCTCTGCGCCACCGACGGCGGGGTGAAAGTCTTCCATCGGGACAGCGAAGCAGCCCCCTTCTCACCGTTTATCGAGATCAGCGAAGCCTTGGAAATCTCCGGTGTCGTGCCGGGTCCGAACCAGCTGTTGCTCGAGGACCTCGACTGCGACGGATTCCTCGATCTCTCGGTCATCGGTGGAACCCCGGACGCTCCCGCGAGCCGTGCCTGGTGGAATGTGGGCGGTCTGCGGTTTCGGGAAATACCCGGGGCGGCGGGATTGCTCGCCTCATCACCCCTGAGGCACGCGCGCCGAATCGATCCCGAGGGCTCCGGTCACGCGTCGTTCTTTGTGTCCCCGACCGGCAATGTCGAAGCCGCGATCCTGAATCCGAGCGCGGAAACCATCGCCGACAAATCGGTCGCGGTGATCTCCCTGAAGGCGAGTGAAACGGTCGAGACGAACGTTTTCGGTGCGGTGCTCGACCTGGTGATTCGTGACGAAAGCCGAACGCTGTCGTCCCTGCACCTTCGGGTGGACGAACCGGAGGAAATCATCGGGCTCGGCACCGCTTTGACCATCGAATCATTGACGGTCACCTGGCCCGATCGACAGGGAACGCGGACCACCTTTCAGGACCTTCCCGTCAATCAGCGCATCGAGATCACCACCGGATCCGCGGAAGTCACCACCTCCCCGCTTCACCCGGTCGGAGAGCTTTCCGCCGACGGGTCGAATCCGGATAGCTAAAATGGGAACGCCAGATTCTCCCGTCATCCGGATTCGCGAAGCCTCGGTCGACGACATCGAGACCATCCGTCGGCTGGCCGATCGCACCTGGCGCGTCTGCTATCCCGGCATCATCACCGAATCGCAGATCGACTACATGCTCGGGTGGATGTATGCGGCGGACCGGATCAGGCGCGAGATCGAAAGCGAGGACATTCGTTATCTTCTCGCGGAGTCGCCCGAGCCATCGGGTTTCTCCGGTTTCGGGCCGGGCGAGAAAGCCGGCGAGATCTTTCTCCACAAACTCTACGTGCTACCCGAGAAACAGCGTGCGGGAATCGGCTCCGCCCTCCTCGCTGCCGTGGTGGAACACTGCGAGGAGAATGACATTTCCAGAATCTCCCTTCGCGTGAATCGCCGCAACGAAAGCGCCATCCGGGCCTACGAGAAAAACGGGTTCCAAAAAACGAACGAGGTCTGCAGCGATATCGGCGGAGGCTTCGTCATGGACGATTTCGTGATGACCAAATCGCTGGACGACCGCTCCTGACATTTTTCTGACAAAGTCCTTACCGGACCATGACAAAAAATCCGGCGGCTCGGCGTAGGATGGTTTTGTCATGAAAAAGTCATTCTTCCTTCCCGCCATCCTCACCATCGCCGCCTGCGGCGTCTTCTCTCCATTCGCCTGGTCCGGCAGTCCTCCCGCCGAAGAACCGGTCAAACTCACCGTCAGGGCCGACCGCCCCCTCCTGAATCACGCCGATGGTCCCCAGGAGGTGATCGTTCGCATCGATGTCGAAGGTTGCCATCCCGCCCCACGAGCCGAGCGGAATCCGCTCAACCTTTCCATCGTGCTCGACCGCAGCGGTTCCATGCGCGGCGCCAAGCTGGAACAGGCGCGCCAGGCCGCCGAAATGCTGGTCGAACGACTCGGTCCCGACGACATCTTCTCGCTGGTGATCTACGATACCGAGGTCGAAGTCCTCGTGCCGCCGCAGCGTGTCGGCCGGAACACGGACCACATCAGGAGGGAGATCCGCCGCATCGAAGCCGGAGGCAGCACCGCGCTCTACGCGGGAGTCGAAACCGGCGGCCGCCAGCTGGCCGAGTTCTTCGACGACGAACGCATCAATCGCGTCATCCTGCTCTCGGACGGCATCGCCAATGTGGGACCGTCCTCCAATCGCGAGATCGCCCAACTCGGCCAGAGTCTCGCCCGTCAGGGCCGCTCGGTGACCACCGTGGGTCTGGGTGACGACTACAACGAAGACCTGATGACCGCGCTCGCCGAAGCCAGCGACGCCAACTACTACTACGTGGCGGATGTCGAAGCGCTGCCCGGCGTTTTCGAAAACGAACTCGGGGAGCTCCAGAGCGTGATCGCTCGCCGGCTCGAACTCGAGATCACCTTTCCCGATGGCGTCGAGCCGCTGGAAATTCTGGGCCGCCCCGAAACGATCGAGCACCGTCGCGGCAAAATCCGCTTCGGCACCCTCGCCGCCGAGCAGAGCCGCGAAATCTACGTCGCCTGCCGGGTCGATCCGGGTTTCGCCAAAGACGACGCCAAGCCCGTGGTCCAGGCGCGCCTCGCCTATGCGGATGCCGAAAACCGCGAAATGAAAACCGAACGCGAAGCGTCCGTGAAGTCGGTCGACGATGCCGGTCTCGCCGCCAAATCGCAGGTCGCCGACATCACGGCCCGGGCCGAAATCTATCGCAACGCCGCCGCCACCGAACGCACCCTCGCCCTCGCCGACGCCGGCAATGGCGTCGAGGCAAAGTCCGCGATCACCCAACAGATCGGGCGACTCCGCAGCGCTCAAACCGCCGCGCCAGCCCAGGCCGCCGCTGAAATCCAACGCGAAATCGAGGTGCTCGAGAAGACCCAGTCGGAACTGAAAGAAGACGGCCTTTCCAAGGAGGGACGCAAATCCCTCCAGTGGAATCTTTTCAACCGCCGCAACGCCAAGACTCTCGATCAAACCCAGAAAGGGTCCGACGGCCGTTGAACTCCGCTCTGTTCCTCCTGCTGGTCAGGCCCGGGAAGCGGCGGTATCTTGACCGCTGCCGGTGATTCAATCCAATGTGGGGCAGAATGGCATTCTGCCGATCAAGTCTGGATGGAATGGCAGATTGAAAATCTGCCCCACATTCAACAGGGTTGGGTCCGCGACCTGACCCTGTTGAGTCGTTTTCCGCTACCCGCTCTCCATGAAGAAACTCGCCGCCGTGTTTGTCCTCGCTGTGCTGGTGCCCGCCGTGACCCTGGCCTGGCTGGCGACGCGTTCGCTGCGTGATCAGGAACTGGTGGTGCACGGACAGCGGGCGCTGCTTCATCAGAGCGCGACGGACGATCTCGCGGCTGATCTGAACCGATTTCTCGACGATGTCCGCATCTTTTACGGCGAACTGCTGGAACAATTGATCGCCGAGCAGGGAGCGGACCCGCTGGCCTCCGACTTTGACGAAATGATCCGTCAACGCTGGAGCCAGGCCGAGATCGGGGCCGTCGTTTCCGAAAGCGGGGAATGGCTGAATCCCCCGCTCACCGCGACGGGAACGGACACCCGCCAATTCCTGACCGATACCCGACCGTTCCTCATGAATGCCGCGCCGTCGGAATTCTACCTGGCCCCGGCCACGATCGGAAACAAGGTCGTCACCGTCGACAACTCCTCATCGGCGCTCCGTGAATCAACCCGCGGAGGACCAACTCCGAAAAACGTCGAACCGCCCGAGGTGGAGATGGCTCTGGCTCCTTCCACCAGGGCGGACATCGCCATGGAGGAAGCGCCCGCCGAACCCAGTCCTGCTCTCAAAGCCGACCGCGTCCGCGACAACGAGATTGCGGTGCCCGCCACGGCGGCCCCGGCTCCGGCGATGAAAGCCGCCCCAGCCGATCGCGCGCTTCCCCCCACTCCGGAACGCCTGGTCGAGGAAGCGAAAACGGCCTCCGCCGAACAGCGGATGATCGCCAAGGGTTTCGCCTCCCCGCAGCAGAAAGTCTCCGTCGGCGATTCCCGAAAAGAGTTGCGTGTCGAGCAGACCTTCGACGCCCAATCCATGGGCCGACATTCGGCTACGAGTGAAGGCGTCCCGGTGGAAGCGATGGCGACGGCACCGGTTCAGCCATTGGAGGATGCCGAAACCGAGCCGGCGGGAGACAATCTAGTGCGATTCCGCAATGTGCGGCCGCTCGGACAGCTCAGCCCAACCGAAGACAACGACAACGGCGGTTTTTCGCGATTCGCCAAGGCGGCCACGGACGCGCTCTCGACCAATCCGAATCGACTCGCCTGGTCGAAGCTGGATCTCACGACCGGACAGCTGCGCGAAAAGATTTCCGACGCGCCGGAGGGCGCGATCAGCCGCTTCGTTTCCGGCGGCTTGCAGGTGCTCCTGTGGCGACGGGATCCCTCGGCGCCCGGAAAGGTTTTCTGGGTGCAACTGGATCTCGATGAACTGCGCAATGACCTGGCCGAGATCGTCCACGATGCCGCCGAGAAACCCGGCACGGAAAAGGAGACCAGCCTGGCCCTACTCGACGCCGCCGGCAAGGTGGTCGCCCAGACGGTGCCCGGATTCACCACCGACTGGCGGCAGCCGTTCGTCGCCACCGAGGTCGGCGAAATCCTGCCGCATTGGGAAGTCGCCGCCTACCTGCTCGATCCGGAAGCGGTGGCGCGCTCGGCCCGGAGCGCCCGGCTCCTGCTCTGGATGCTCATCCCGTTCCTGCTCATCGCCATCGGCGCCGGCGGGTTCCTGATCATGCGCGACATCGGTCGCGAAATGCGTCTGGCCCGACAAAAAACGGACTTCGTCAGCAACGTCAGCCACGAGCTGAAGACGCCCCTGACCTCGATCCGCATGTTCTCCGACCTGTTGGGAAACCGCCCCGATCTGAATGAAACGAAACGACTGGAGTATTCCGGAATCATCTCCCGAGAATCGGCCAGGCTTAGCCGTTTGATCAACAACCTGCTGGATTTTTCCCGGATGGAGCGCGGGGAAAAACGCTACCAGATGGAACCGATCGCGATTCGGCCTTTCATCGAGGAGACCCTCGACACCTGCCGTCACCAGATCGAGAGCGACGGGTTTCACCTCACGGTCGACTGCCCGGAAAACTCCGGCGGCGTCCCCAGGGTCATCGGTGATCGCGACGCTCTCGCCCAAGTCATGCTGAACCTGATTTCCAATGCCGAGAAATACGGCGGCGACGCCCGCGAGATCCGGGTGGAACTCCTCTGTGATGGCGATTCTGCGGAAGTCGCCGTGCTTGATCGGGGACCCGGCATTTCCCGCAAGCAGGCGGAGAAGGTTTTCGAAAAATTCTACCGGGCCGACGACTCGCTCGCCAGCGGCATCGAGGGTTCCGGTCTCGGCCTCACGCTGGCGCGCCAGATCGCGCGCGCCCACGGGGGCGACCTCGTCCACCAGCCTCGTTCCGGCGGAGGCAGCCGTTTCGTGCTCTCCCTTCCCCTCGCACCTCCCATCGATCCATGAACGCCGATACCAAGATCCTCGTCGTCGAAGACGATGCCAGCATCCGCTTCGGACTCGTCGAAGTCTTCGAGTCCGAGGGATTCGCGACCGCCGCCTGCGAGCGGGGCGACCGTGCCGAAGAAACGATCGCCGAAGAACTGCCCGACCTCATCATTCTCGACGTCATGCTGCCGGGGAAAAACGGCTACGAGATCTGCCGCGACCTGCGCCGGGGCGGTTGTCGCGTGCCGATTCTAATGCTCACCGCGAAAGGCCAGGAACTCGACAAGGTCGTGGGACTCGATTCCGGGGCCGACGACTACGTGACCAAGCCGTTCGGTGTCCGCGAACTTGTCGCCCGAGTCAACGCGCTGCTTCGCCGCATTCAGAGGGTGGAAGATTCCGGGGAAACGTCTTCACCGGATAAGCCGAAAAACTTCCGCGTGGGAAAGGCGATCATCGACGAATTGACCTGGGAGATCACCCGGATCGACGGTGAAACCGACCGACTGACGCCAAAGGAAATGGAATTGCTGCGTTTTCTCCATCGTCACCCGGGCCAGGTCCTGAGCCGGGACGTGATTCTCGACGCCGTCTGGGGCGTGCGCTATTTCGGAACCACGCGGACCCTCGACCAGTGCGTGGCCCAGCTTCGCAAGAAAATCGGCGACGCCGGCACTTCACCGCAGTTCCTGAGAACGGTCCACGGCGTTGGCTACCGGCTGGATCAACCGGCGTGAGCCGACGGGAAACGCGCTTGGCAACTTGAACCCCAACGGCGAGGATGTCGGTCGCGGTGCGATCCCACGCCACAGGCATTTTTTTCGTTCTCGCTCTGAGCGTCCTCGTTCCGAGCTTCGGACCGCTATTCGCTCAAACCACCGACCATCCGGCGACCGCCGAGGAATCGCATGCCCTCATGCTGAAGGAGCTGTCGCGCGTGCGGGACGAGACCGATGCGACCAATTTTTACATCGGAGATTCCGAGGCCCGGCAACTGCGTGCCGGTGTGGCCTCTTTCAATGATCGGACGCCTCCCGAAACCGCGTTCGACGGTCACATGCGCCTCGGCCTGGCGGAACTGAATTTGGGCAACGAAGCCGAAGCCATCGCCCACCTGGAGACGGCACGCGATCTCCACGCGCGAACGCAGCTGCCTTCGGAAGCCTTGGCGCAATGCCTGTATTTCATGGCGGTCTCGTGGCTGAGGATTGCAGAAACCCGGAATTGCTGTCGTCAACCGGGTGCGGAAAGCTGTCTCTTTCCCCTGCGTGGCGACGGCATTCATACCGACATGGAAGGCTCGCGGAATTCGATCGCCATTCTCGAAAAACTGCTGGCCAGGGATGACCTCGACGAAAAGATGCGGGCCGATGCGGCGTGGTTGCTGAACCTCGCCCACATGACCCTCGGTTCGTGGCCGGAAGGCGTCGACGAGCGCTGGCGTATTCACCTGCCCGACGGTGAGAAGGGTGCGCCCGTGTTTCCCGAGTTTCCCAATGTGGCCGCAAAGCGGGGCCTGGGCACCTTCGGGCTCGCCGGTGGCGTGGTGGCGGACGATTTCACCGGAGACGGCCGTATCGACTTGGTGGTCTCCTGTTGGGATTCCCGCGTGCCGCTCCGTTTCTTCCGGCAGCTTCCCGACGGCACGTTCGAGGATCGATCGGAGGCGGCCAATTTCGCGGGGCTCTACGGCGGCCTGAGCCTCACCCATGCCGACTACGACAACGACGGCGATCTCGATCTGCTGGTGCTGCGAGGGGCTTATCTGGAAAAGTTTGGCCAGCATCCGAATTCGCTGCTGCGAAACGAAGGCCCCGGTCCCGACGGCGTGCCGAGATTTGTCGATGTCACCTTCCTCAGCGGCATCGGTGACCTGAGCGCGCCGACCCAGACCGCGGATTTCGCCGACTTCGATCTCGACGGCGATCTCGATCTTTTCATCGGCAACGAAACGACCGCCTCGCTACGGGTTCCGTGTCAGCTTTTCCGAAACGAGGGCGATGGCACCTTCACCGATGTCACCGCGACATCGGGCGTCGAGAATTTTCGCTATACGAAGGGATGCAGTTGGGGCGACTACGACGGTGATGGCGACCCTGACCTCTACGTCGCCAACCTGGACGGTCCGAATCGGCTCTACAAAAACTACGGTAACGGTTCCTTCATCGACGTGGCCGCCGGCGTGGGAGTCGATGGACCCGAACGCTCGTTTCCGGCCTGGTTCTGGGATTTCAACAACGACGGGAATCTCGACATCTTCGCCTCGAACTACACCACCGGCGGACGTGTCTACTGGCCCTACTACCGCGGAGAAACGCTCGCCGACGGGGACATCGCCGCGCTGTATGTCGGGGACGGCAAGGGAGGCTTTCGCAATGCGGTTCGAGAACTCGGGCTCGACGCTCCCATGGTTCCGATGGGCAGCAATTTTGGCGACCTGAACAACGATGGCTTCCCCGACATCTATCTCGGCACGGGCACGCCCAACTACGCCGACGTGGTGCCGAACCTGCTCCTGGTGAATCAGCGCGGCGAGCGTTTCAAGGACCGGTCCGTTGCCGCGCGCATGGGGCATTTGCAGAAGGGCCACGGCGTGGCGTTCGCCGATTTCGACAACGACGGCGATCTCGACGTGTTCGAGGAGATGGGCGGTGCGGTTCCCGGCGATCCCTACTACGATGCGCTGTTCGAAAACCCCGGCTTTCCCGGCACCCATTGGCTGCAAGTCAGGTTGAAAGGCACGCATTGCAATCGCTCCGGGATCGGTTCCCGCGTCCGGGCGGTGATCGCGGAGAATGGCGAGGAACGCTCCGTCTACGCCTGGATCAACTCCGGCGGCAGTTTCGGCTCGAACCCGCTGATGGCGCATCTCGGCCTTGGCGCCGCGACTCAGATCAAGCGATTGGAAATCTTCTGGCCCGTCACGGGAGAGACCCAGAGCCTGGAGTCCGTGCCGGTCGATCAGCGGATTGTGATCACGGAAGGCTCGCCCGACTACGAGTCGTTCTGAGGGTAAAGCGTTCACCGGGTTACAAAGCGAAATCGGCTTTGTAATGGGCGGTGATTCCCGGGCTGGATAGGTTCTTGCCACGCAGGTCGATCGACCCGCGTTTCTAAACCAAACACCCTAACCTCGTCCGATCATGGAACCCTGGCACTGGTGGCTGATTACCGCCGTTATTCTTTTCATCCTCGAGATCTTCTTCTCCGATTTCCTGCTCGCGACCCTTGGCGCGGCCTGTCTGGCCGCCGCCGTGACCGCGGGAATGGGTGCGAGCTTCGCCTGGCAGCTCGGCACCTTTGTGGCGGCATCGATCGCCGCGCTGGCTCTGCTCCGGCCGGCCATGAAACGGTGGATGTATCGCACCAGCGATCCGGCCAAAACCAATCACCACGCCATGATCGGTCAGCGCGGCACCGTGACCGATGCGGTCGGCGACACCGACAATCCCGGCCGCGTGAAAATCGGCGGCGAAGAATGGCGCGCCGTTTCCGAATCGACCGAAGCGCTCGAACCGGGAACCCGCGTTGAAATTGTCGCCATTGATTCCGCCACCGTGATCGTCCGGCGGCGGGAAACCTGATTCATCTCATTTTACCTTCAATCTCAACCCAACCACATTCCATGAACCTGATTCCAACTCTCGCCATCATCGATCCCGCCACCGGGGCCACCATCGCCATTCTCGCGGTGATCGCGATCCTGGTGATCATCTTCGCCCTCAAAGGGCTGATGCTGGTTCGCCAGGCCGAGACCATGGTCATCGAGCGGCTCGGACGCTACCACCGCACCCTCGAAAGCGGGCTCAACATCATCTGGCCGATCATCGATCAGCCTCGTTCGATTCACTGGCGTTTCGTCGACGCGAAACCGGACGGGAAACCGTTCGTCGCCAATCGCATCACGAACCGAATCGACCTGCGCGAGGCCGTTTACGATTTCGCCCGCCAGAATGTCATCACCAAGGACAACGTGTCCATCGAGATCAACGCGGTCATCTATTTCCAGGTCACCGACGCGCGGAGGGCGGTTTATGAAATCGCCAACCTGCCGGACGCGATCGAGAAACTGACCCAGACCACCCTGCGAAACATCATCGGTGAACTCGATCTCGATGAAACACTCGTCTCGCGCGACACCATCAACAAGAAGCTCGGCGTCATCCTCGACGATGCCACCAACAAGTGGGGCGTGAAGGTGAACCGCGTCGAATTGCAGGACATCCAGCCGCCAGCCGACATCCAGGAAGCGATGGAAAAACAGATGCGCGCCGAGCGCGACCGCCGCGCCGTCATTCTCGATGCGGAAGGTCGCAAGCAGGCCCAGATCCTCGACGCCGAAGGGGTGCGCCAGTCGCAGATCAATCGCGCCGAAGGCGAGAAACAGGCCGCCGTGCTGCGCGCCCAGGGGGAAGCCGAAGCGCTCGAACGCGTCGCCCAGGCCGAAGCCGCCGCCGTCCGCCAGGTTGCCGATTCACTGGTTTCGGAGCAATCCGATCCCGCCAGCTACCTCATCGCGATGCGCTACATCGAGGCGCTCAAGAGCATGACCGAGGGCGATCAGGCCCGCACCGTCTACATGCCCTATGAGGCGACCGGAATCCTCGGCTCGCTCGGCACGGTGAAGGATCTCTTCCAGGGCGGGAACAACGCCCTGCCGTCCTCCTGATCCTTCGCGGGCCGGGGGAAGCCTTTCGGGTTCATCGTTCATTCAACAGGGTTGGGTTTCGGACCTGACCCTGTTGAATGAAAATTCATTTTTGCGTCACGCAAATGCGTTCAATCTGCAATGTACGTGACAAAACGATGGTTTTTTCTCAGGATCCGTCGTTCGGGAAACCCCTCTTTTCTTTTATTTCCAGCCATGTCCGCAATTATCAAGGCCCTCCAGAAGGCGCTCGAAGTCGATCCCAGGAACTGGGAAACCCGTCAGGCTCTCATGGAGGCCCTGCTGGCCGATGGCCAGAAAGACGAGGCTCACGCGTTGCTCAACGACATCGACGCCCTCCCCGACGACGTTCCCTCCCTCATCGCCGCGGCCCGCAGCTATGCCTTGGCGGGCTCGACCGAAGACGGGCGCCGCATCGTCCAACACATTCTGGAAAACCACCCCGCCAGCGCCGACGCCCACCTGGCGCTTGCCTCGATCGCCCACCAGGAGGGCGACAGCCGGACGGCACTCCGGCACTACATGACGGCCACGGGCATCGATCCCAAACTTTCTTCCAAGGAACTGGACGAAGTCTACGGAGACGTCCTTGGCGCCAAACCAGCGCCCGCCGATGCTGAAGAAGCGAGCACGACTCCCGAGCCGACACCCACTGTCTCTGAAAAGGAGGACGCACCCGCGGAGGAACCGGAGGAGGCGGTCGAACCGGTCGCGCTGCAGGTGGTGGCAGACGATGAAGCGGAAGAGGAAACGCCTGTGGTGGCTGCCGTGAGCGCCAGCGAGGAAAAAGAATCCGCCAAGGAAGAAACGCCGGAACTGGTCATCGCCCGTCCCCCAAAAAAGCTTTCCCCAAAAGGAGCGGAACCGGAAGAGGCCACTCCCGAACCGGCCGAGGCCCCCATCGCCTCACCCATCGAATCGGAACCCGAGGCCGAGCCGGTCGTCGTGGCGGCGGAGGTGGATGAAGGCGAGGTGGTGCCGCTTTCCGCCGAAGAGCTCGCCCTGCTCGGCGACGATTACGTTCACGATGGCGACAATTTCGATCCCGAACACATCAGGCAATGGCGCGCCGAAGCGGAAGCGATCCGCAAGCGGACGGCGGCCCGCGACAAGCTGACATCGCTGACCGTCACCATCGCGCTTCACGTGGCGGTTTTCGTGGCGCTCGGCGTGGTCATCATCGCGAAGCCCCGCGATGTCCCGCCTCAGATCATCGCGCAGGCGACCCAGGCTGACACCCCCGACGATATCACGCAGGAAGTGGTTCAACGCACCCAGGTGAAGCCTTCCAGCGCCGCAACCGCGCCGACGGATTTCATTTCGGCTTCGGCGATGTCCTCCGTCGCGGTGGCCAATCTCGAGCCGGCCGAGATGGGGGTGAACACGGCATTCGATGTGGAGTTCCAGCCTTCGATGAATTTCGGCGACGCGTCCGTTTCCCCGACTTCAAAGATGATGTTCGGTCAGAAAATCGACGGTGAAGTCCTCGGGGTGGTGCTCGACGTGTCCGGATCGATGGCCGAATACCTCTCCGCCGTGGTGCGCGAGGTGGACAAGAATTTCAAGAACGCGCCCATCGTCTACGTGAACCACGCCGGCATGCTCGGCGACGGCAAGGACTGCGAGATTCACCCCATCATCGAGCCGGAAGTCACGCCCTACTGGGTCGATGAATTCGAGCGCAAGCATCCCAGCCCCTACTGGTTCCTCTGGCACGATCTGCCGCGCAAAGCGGACCAGCACTACGTCGACCGACTGATCGAAACCTTCAAGACGCGCCCCAACCAGTTCCTCGCCCGCGGCGGCAAGAACCGCGTCGGCGCGGCGGCGGAATTCCTCAGCACCCAGGGGATCGATTCGCTCTACATCTTCTCCGACTTCGAGGATTTCGTCGACGAAGTCTACTGCGACACGCTGGGCAAGAAACTCAGCCGCGAGCACATCAAGACCTACGTGCAGCCGGCTGCCGCGAGAACGGATTACCTGCACGTGGTTTCGCGTGAAGTGGCCGGACGCAGTGGCGGCAGCGAAATGAAACCGCTTACCGACCTGCTGCGTCCCGGAGACCTCGACCCGGAACCGATCGCGGTGGCGGTGAAAAAGGAAGTGCCGATTCCCGACGGGGTGAAGTTCGCGACTCCCCGCGAGAACATGGAGGACAAAAACCTGCTGCGAACCTACTGGGGATCCTACAGCTACTACGACGATTCCAAGGAGATCCTGAAGGTCGTCAATTATCCCAATTTCGACCTGGTCATTCGCGGCCCGGCGGCGAGAGCGGAAATTTTCCTGAAGGATGGTGACAAGTACATCCAGAGCCCGGTGATTTTCGGTTTCCACAGCCACAAGCCCTACCTCAACGAAAAGGACGGCCGCACCTACTACCCGCGCCGGAAGTTTCTGCGCAACGTCGAGGAACCGAAATTCGAGAACGGTGAGTTCACCTGGAAGATGGTGCTCGAAGACGAGATCCGCTTCGACGTGACCTTCTGGTTCAAGGAGGACAGCCTCACCGGCACCTACACCGCCGAATTGCCGCCCGAGGGTCAGTCCGACAACGCCCACATCTACTTCGGCGTGCCGCCGATGGCGCGAAAGCAGGGCGAACAATACGTCGGGATCGATTTCCCCGGCGGCCTGTCGCTCGAGGATCTGCGGCTGGCGATGACCAACAATACCGCCAATTTCTACCTGCCGGTGCAGGCGGAAGACAGCCAGGGAACCAACTGGAGTCGACTCGGTTTCAAGAAGGGTGACAACTATTGCCCCTACAACATCATGTATCGCGATCTGCCGAGTGCCGTGCGCGAGATCACGATCTCGGGACCATCGTTCGGTCCCCGGAAGCTCGAGGCGCGCACCACCAGCAACAATCTCCTGCTTTCCACCGGCAATCGCGCGGACATGGAACTGTGGGAGGGCTTCCTCTGTCGCCTGACCCGGCCGAGCGACCGCAGGCATCGGGTGGTGAAAACCGAAGCGATCAAGTTCACCATCGAATGATCCCCCGCCCAGCCGACGAAAACGTCGGTCTCCGGGAAGCAAGGGTCGATTGACACATCGGCCGGGACACGTATGGTTGCGCCGCCTTCACGGGAGGCAGGGTCGGGTGTTGTCTGATACCGAAGTCTACCTTGCTCCCTCGGCTCCGCGTGGCGCGACCTGTTCCCGCCCTTCCCTCGTACGTCTCATCAACACAAAAACCAACCATGGCCAAGAAGAAGACCGCCAAGAAATCCGTCGCCAAAAAGGCGAGCGGCAAGTCCACCAAATACGTCTACACCTGGGGTGACGGCAAAGCCGACGGAAACGGCTCGATGAAGCCCCTCCTCGGCGGCAAAGGCGCCAACCTGGCGGAAATGACCAAGATCGGTCTGCCGGTGCCTCCCGGTTTCACCATCACCACCGAGGTGTGCACGTATTTTTACGACAACAAGCGCACCTACCCGAAGGATCTCCACGCACAGATGGAAGCGGGTGTGGCGAACATGGAAAAGATCATGGGGTACAAGTTCGGCGACGCCGAAGGTTTCCCGCTCCTCGTGGCGGTTCGCTCCGGCGCCCGCGACTCGATGCCCGGCATGATGGACACCGTTCTGAACCTCGGCCTCAACGACGCTACGGTGGCTTCGCTGGCCAAGGCGACGGGCAACGAGCGTTTTGCCTGGGATTGCTACCGCCGCTTCATCCAGATGTATGGCGACGTCGTTCTCGGCGTGCAGAAGCGTGAGGGTGAAGATCACGAGCCTTTCGAGGAAGTGATCGAAGCCTTCAAGCACGAGCGCTACAAGAAGGACATCATCGATTCCGATCTCACCGCCGACGACAACAAGGAACTGGTCGCCCGCTTCAAGAAACTGGTGAAGGACCGCACCGGTCACGGTTTCCCCGAGAGCCCCTGGGAACAACTCGAAGGCGCCGCCGGTGCCGTGTTCGGTTCCTGGATGAATGACCGCGCCATCGTCTATCGCCGCAAATACGGCATCCCCGCCGCGTGGGGAACGGCCGTCAACGTGCAGGCGATGGTCTTCGGCAACACCGGCGAGAATTCCGGTTCCGGCGTGGCCTTCACCCGCAACCCGGCCAACGGAGAGAACGAGCTCTACGGCGAATTCCTCGTCAACGCCCAGGGCGAAGACGTGGTCGCCGGTGTGCGCACGCCTTTCCCGGTCGCCGACATGGCCAAGGCGCTGCCGAAGGCCTACAAGGAGCTGATCAAGGTTCGCCAGATCCTCGAGAAGCACTACAAGGACGTGCAGGACGTCGAGTTCACCATCCAGGACGGCAAGCTCTTCATGCTCCAGACCCGGAACGGCAAGCGCACCGCCGCCGCCGCGCTCAAGTTCGCGGCCGACATGGTGAACGAAAAGCTCATCGACTGGAAGACCGCCATCATGCGCAATCCGGCCGATCAGCTCGACCAGTTGCTGGCTCCGGTCTTCGACCTGGCCGAAGTCAAGAAAGCCAAGCAGGTGGCCAAGGGCCTTCCCGCCGGTCCCGGTGCCGCTTCCGGCAAGATTTACCTCAACGCCGATCGTGCCGCGGCCGCGGCCGAGAAGGGTGAGAAGGTGCTGCTGGTTCGTCTCGAAACGTCACCGGAAGATCTTCGCGGCATGATCGCCGCCGAAGGCATTCTCACCGCTCGTGGTGGGGTTTCCTCGCACGCCGCCCTGGTCGCCCGTCAAATGGGCAAGGTCTGCGTCTGCGGCGCCTCGGGTGTCGATGTCGACTACCACAAGAAGACCGTGAAAGCGGGCGGCAAGACCTTCAAGGAAGGGGATTACCTCTCCATCGATGGCACCGCCGGCACCGTTTACGGAGGCGAGCTCAAGACGGCTCCTTCCGAAATCATCACCGGCCTGATCAAGAACAACAAGGCCGCCCAGAAGACGGAGAAGTTCCAGAACTTCGTGAAGTTGATGGAATGGTGTTCGCAGGCCACCAAGATGGGCGTCCGCACCAATGCCGACACCCCCGAGCAGGTGAAAACCGCCGTCGCGTTCGGCGCCGAAGGCATCGGCCTGACCCGGACGGAGCACATGTTCTTCGAAGGTGATCGCATCGACGCCATGCGCGAGATGATTCTCGCCGAGAACGAAACCGATCGTCGCAAGGCCCTGAAGAAACTCCTGCCGCATCAGCGGAAAGATTTCTTCGGTATCTTCAAGGCG
Source organism: Verrucomicrobiia bacterium (assembly GCA_020439945.1). GTDB lineage: Bacteria > Verrucomicrobiota > Verrucomicrobiia > Verrucomicrobiales > DEV007 > JAEUHH01. Next base: position 679 of record JAGRPB010000023.1, on the reverse strand, counting down.
CTCGAAGGCAAGCCCGCCACGATCCGTCTCCTGGATCCGCCGTTGCACGAGTTCCTGCCCCACACCAAGGATCAGCAGAAGGACCTCGCCAGTAAGCTCGGCGTGAAGCCCGCCGACATCGAGCGACGCGTGGAAGAACTCCACGAGTTCAACCCGATGCTCGGTCACCGTGGTTGCCGTCTCGCGATTTCCTATCCCGAGATCGCCGAGATGCAGGCCCAGGCCATTTTCGAAGCCGCCGCCCAGTGCGTGAAGAAAGGCATCGAAGTACATCCGGAAGTCATGGTTCCGCTCGTTGGCTACGCCCGCGAGCTGGAACTGCAGGTGGACATCATCCACCGCGTCGCCAAGGAAGTGATGAAGGCCAAGGACGTGAAGTTCAAGTATCTCGTCGGAACGATGATCGAAGTGCCTCGTGGCGCCGTCACCGCCGACGAAATCGCGGAGCACGCCCAGTTCTTCTCCTTCGGCACCAACGACCTCACCCAGACCGCTCTCGGCGTCAGCCGCGATGACATGGGCTCCTTCCTGACCTCCTATCAGGAAAACGACATCTATCCGAAGAATCCCTTCGCCAGCCTCGACCAGGTCGGTGTCGGCCAACTCATGGAAATCGCTGTGGCCAAGGGCCGCACGACCCGTCGCAACATCAAGCTCGGCATCTGTGGCGAGCATGGGG
>JAGRPB010000255.1 GCA_020439945.1 Verrucomicrobiia bacterium | reverse complement strand
GTCAATGGTTTCGGCGTGGTGCTCTGCGATGTCGATCTGCCCAATGTTTCCCGGGTCGAATGTTTTGCCTATGATGGAGAGCGGTTGTTCTCCCGAAATATTCTCGCCTCGCCGGGTGACGGTAGCCTTAGTTTCCTCGGTGTCGCCTTTGAAAACCCCTGTGTGCATTCGGTTCGAATCTTCGGCGGGGACACCCCTTTGGGTCCGAATGATGTTACCGACGGCGGGGCCGGGGACGTGGTGGCGCTGGATGACTTCGTCTACGGCGAGCCTCAGCCGCTTCCTCGCTCTCTCGCCCATACCCGTTACTCGGCGACGGGATTGGTGGATGCGTTTTACAACATCAACACCGAACTGGCAGTCGGCCCCGACGGCGGGGCGCTCTTCAATATGCGCCTGCTGGGTTCGGGAGCATCGCGAGGGCGAAATCAGGCGCTCTTCGAAGCGGATCAGACCCTGGTGAATCCCATTCTTCAGAATCGGGTGCCCAATCCCGACCTGGGCTACGGACCGGATGCTTATGCGACGAATACCAATTCGCCGATCTCCAACCAATCCGGCATAGCCGCGGTCGAAACCAGCATGGGCGGACCCGGAATCACCCGTTTCAATAACCGCTGTGTGATGGGGATCAATCCAAACGGAGTCTCGCCCCTCCTTTGCACCGGGGATCCGCTGGTGGAATTGGGCAATGGCGAATGCCTGAAGATCTCGAGCACGGCCCAGTGTCGTGTCTTCGATGCCTATGGATCGCTCTGCAACCTCAGGCGCAGTTCCTTGCCCACGCCCGCGGTGGGTCCCGGCAACGACTCGGCCCTGGTGATGTTCGATAGCCATGGAAACATCCTCTCCGCCAACGCCCGGGAAGGGGAGCCCACCTTCGGGCTCGGAGGCGGGGACACCTTCGGTCAATGTGGGAGCCAGTTCGGCATGGGACAGGGGGATCAATTCTGCTTCATCAATCCCGTCCGGCCCGGTGCGGGAGGGCGTGCTGTTCCCGGAGTGTTTTTCAGCCAGTGCACCGGTGGCGGAGATGGGTTGGCGGCTCTCTCGGGTCAGATCGCGCCGGGCGTGGGATTCGCCGATTACCGGCAATTCATCGGCACCACCTGCCAGGCGAACGATATTTGCCTGTTCCGCTCCACGCTTTCCGGACCGGACGCCAATCGTGGCAACAACGAAGGGCTCTTTTGGCAGAATTTTACGAAACTGATCCAGAAGGGCGAGGAAATCAGCCCGGGCGGTCCCATGCTCAATCGGATTCAAACATTCTGCCCGATTGGTAACGAGCAGGTGATCATTCAGGGATTGCTCCGGGGCCCGGGCGTGAATCGCGGCAACAACCAGGCGGTGTTCCTGCGGCAGGCGGATGGCGATTTTCAAATACTTCTGCGCAGCGGTGATCCGGCCCCCGGTGCGGACCCCGGCGCCATGGTGAGAAATATCCAGCGAGTCGATGTCGATCCCCTGAACGGTAACTACACCATCCTGGGCGGGCTCAAGGGCGTGCCGCCCGGAGAAAACCAGATGCTGTGGCGCGGACAGACCACGCTGGGCGATGACAATGCCAATGAAGGTGAGCGCCTGCCGAATGCCGTCCTTCAGAAAGGCGATTTCTACAGTTCCACCGACACCTCGGAGGCCATCATTCGGGGCCTGTCGATCAATCCGCAAACCGATCGAAGCGGCGCTTGCGGCAGAGGAGCGGGCCAGATCATCAACCAACGAGGTGATATCGGCTGCAACGTCCGCACCGATGGTCGGGAGCAGGAACTCGTGATTCTCTACGGAGACGGTTGATGTCGAAAAAGAAACGCCGCTCCCGAAAAAATCGGGAGCGGCGTTTCGAAAAGATCGGGGTGGTTATCGGAGCCAATCAGCCTTCGTTCTTGATCGTCTCATAGAGATCGAAGGCTTCCTGGGGCTTGAGCCCGTCGTGGACCACGCCGCCGACGGCCTTGATCATGCCGATGGGGCTGTCGGACTGGAACACGTTCCGGCCCATGTCGACACCGGCGGCGCCGCATTGGATCGCGTTGTAGGCGAGCTCGAGCGCTTCGAGTTCGGGCAACTTCTTGCCGCCGGCGATCACGACCGGAACGGGCGTGCAGGCGACGACGTTTTCGAAGCCTTCGGTGTAGTAAGTCTTCACGATGCTGGCGCCGTTTTCCGCACAGACGCGGGAGGCGAGACTGAAATAACGCGCGTCGCGGGCCATGTCCTTGCCCACGGCGGTGACGCCCATGACCGGAATGCTGTACTTCTGGCCGATGTCGACGAGGCGGCTGATGTTCGCGATCGTGGAGGCCTCCGTGGCGGCGTCGCCCACTGCGATCATGGCGGCCATGGCGGAGGCGTTCATGCTGATCGCCTCGGCTTCGTCGATGAGCACGTTGTGGTTCATCTCGGTGAGAATCGTGGTGCCGGTGTCGGTGCGCAGGCAGATGGGCTTGGTGTTGTCGGCCGGAATGCAGCTGCGGAGCATGCCGCGGGTCGCCATCAGGCAGTCGGCGTGCTCGGCGAGGGGCGCGATATTCAGATCGATCCGTTCCAGGCCGGAGGTCGGTCCCATGAGAAAGCCGTGATCGAAGGCCAGCATCACGGTGCGGCCTGACTTGCGATTGAAGATGCGGGAAAGACGGTTCTTGAGACCCCAGTCCATGCTGTTGAGGCCCTTGAGATAGAAGGAACTGGTGTCGGCCGGCTTGTTGAGGCCAAAGTTGTCGCCGTCGCGGATGTCGTCGAGGTCAGCCATGGGAAGGATCGGTTGGTCGGTTTTCGGTTCAGGGTTGGGTTGCTTTCTAAAGAAGGGATCGACGATGCCGGTGAAATCCGCCGAGGTCAAGCGGGGGAATCGGCAAGGTGGACTCCTGAAAAGTTGGCAGAATGGAAGCGGGCAGAATTCTTCGCTTCCGAGGTGCTTAAGGTCCCGTTACTCTTTTGATCAACCTCCCGAGACGGCGGGATTGACGCAACGTTCGAGAAGTATCCGACTGACCAGGGCCACCTTTTCCTTGTCTTCGATGTGTCCAATCAGACGGTGGTAGGAGTAGAGAACCTTGAACAGGTGTCCGAAAGCCAGCCAATAGCCGTTGGGATTCTTCTTCATATTCCACGGCTGGTTCCATTCCGCCAGGTTCTCCTCATCCTGCCAGAATTCCTCACTCATGACGTGGGCCAGCGTGGAGATACGTTCGTCCAGCGGGTGTTCCGCGGGATCGAAGGTTGGCACCGGTTCGCCGATGTGCGCCTGGTGCCCGAGCTGACCGGTTTTCACCAACTCCTGGTAACCCATCGAGTCCAATGTCATCAGGGCCTCGGTATGTGTCGTCATGTGGGTGAAATTCGGGCGTTCCACTGAGGGACGACCAAGCAGTGGCTCGAAACGGGAGAGACTGTCGAACAAAGCCTCGATCATGGCCTGAGTGTCGGCGTAATCCTTCCGTATCTCCGGTTTCTTCGGTTGTTTCTTGGCGATCTCGGCGTTGTGAGACTCGAGAAGCTGGATGATTCGAGGATCGGCAAGATTCGGTGCGTCACGCATCGCCCGGACCGAGAGAGCTGTGTAGATCACCGCGTGTCCGTGGGCGCGAAGGCCGCCTTCCACGGCTGGTCTCAACGAGGCGGGAACTTTCTCGATCAGGGACTCGTCGCCGGAAAGATTACCGAAGGGAGTGAACTGCTTCTCGTGAGCCCTGATCAAACCGTCCAACTGTTCGCCAATGCTCGCCACCAGTGCGTCACTGAAGGAATTCTCCCGACACAGGTAGTAGCCGGCGAGGACTGCGGCGCCCAGGTGGGCATTGAACCAACCCTTCGAGCGGGCCATGCCGGTAAGGCCTTTCTCAAGGTAGGAATCGTCCAGGGAATGGCCGCCCAGGGAAGAGGTTTCAGCGGCTTCGATCTTTCCGTCGAAGATCCCGGGAATCCCCAAGCCTCCGATGACGCCGAAAGAAATTCGGACGAAGTTCCGGCGAAGCAGGGTGGGGGTTTCGTCGTGGGGGTTCATGATACGAGCGGGGGGGGGGAGAGGCAGGATGACTGAGCCTGATCGCTCTTGTCAAGGGGGGTGGAAATCTACTGGATCCGATACATCGCCGAGTCCGACCGGAGCAACAGCGCGCCGTCGAGCGCCACCGGCGAGGCCATGAGCTGGCCGTCGAGTTGGTTTTCGGCGAGGACTTGGAATGCCTTGCCCGGGGCGACGACGGTGGTCATGCCTTCCTGATTGCAGAAATAGATGCGACCGTCGGCAAAGAGCGGGGAGGCGGAGAAATTGCCGCCGATCCGCTCGTTCCAGAGCGTTTCGCCCGTCGCGGCGTTGAAACAGGTCCCGATGCCTCCGTCCTGGACGACGTAGAGCTCGTCGCCGACCAGCAGCGGGCTGGGCTTGGCGGGAATGCGTTTGGTCTCCGTCCACACCACCTTGTCGCTGCCGGTGATATCTCCGCTGCCGTCCGGACGCACTGCCCAGAGCTGGGGTTTGCCGAATCCGGTGGAGATGAAAACCAGGTCCTCTTTTTCGTCGTAGATCGGTCGGGGAACGACGGAAAAGCCATCGCCGTGATCGAGCTTCCAGAATTCCTCGCCGGTGGCGGGATCGTAACTGACGAGCCACTGCGAACCCATGCAGATGAGCTGGTGCCGACCGTTCTTGTCGGTGAGGGAAATCGGCGTGCAGTAGGCCTTTTTCTGATCGCCTTTTTCGGCCCGCATCCCGGGTCGATCGGTTTTCCAGAGCGTCTCGCCGGAACGCTTGTCGAGGGCCGTCACATACTGGGCGTCGACACCGTCCTGGATCAGGATGAGCCGGTCGCCGTCGATGAATGGAGAACTTCCGGGACCAACACTGTGTTCCAGCGGAAATTGTCGCCGCCACACGATCGCGCCGCTCGTGATGTCGAGGCAGATCGTTCCGTAGGTTCCGAAATGGCAATAGAGGCGGTCACCATCGAGCACGGGCGTGGGCGAGGCGTAGCTGTTCAGGGAGTGGATCGCGTCGGGTGTGCCGACCGTGATCAGATCGATTTCGCGCTGGATCGCGCCGCTTTCGAGATCCAGTTCCAGTGCCTTGAGCAGCACGTTCTTCGCAACCTGCCGGGCCTTGAACTGCTTCGGATCCTCTCCCGACGACAGGAGCAACTGCTGCCGCTCCGCCTCGCTGGGGGCGGTCTCGATGGCCGTGGTCACCCAGATTTTTCCCGAATCCGTGACGACTGGTGACGACCAGCCCTTGCCCGGCAGCGGCGTCTTCCAGGCGATGTTGTCCGTCTCGCTCCAGTGCAGCGGCACGCCGTCCGCCGAGGCCGCTCCATCACCATTGGGGCCTCGGAACTGTGGCCACGGATGATCGGCATGGGACAGTGCCGGAGCGGTAGTCAGGAAGGCGGTGAGGGCCAGGTAAAAACGAGTGGGCATGACCCGGAAAGAGAAGCAGAGAAAGCGTCCCCTGCCAAACTTCATCGACCTGATTCCGGGGACGTTTTGGCG
>JAGRPB010000254.1 GCA_020439945.1 Verrucomicrobiia bacterium | reverse complement strand
CCCGAATAGTTGTCGATCAGCACGATGCGACAGGGCGTCTTCGTGAGTCGATAGAGAGAATCGAGGCATGACCAGAGGTAGATGGGCCTGCCCCAGGAGATGACAAACACGAAGGGATTCTCAACCACGGGGTTTGCAGGATTGGCCGCCGACTCGGTTTTCTTTGGAAAGCGGAAAAAATTCTTCATGGCAACGATGGCGGGCTGCTTTCGGATCGAGGCGTGTTGGAGAAAAGAAATTCTCGATCAGGAAAGAAAACGACGGTGAGTGGATCCTGATGGGATTCACCTTCCTGAAGGGCGAATGACATTCTCAATCCATCGCAACGGTTTGCTTAGATGCCAGGACAACCGGTGCTTGATACGGCTGATTTCCGCGGCGTTTTTCTCTGCCAGTGTCTGAAGTCGTGAGTTTTCTTTCTTGAGGTCTTCGCATGCCTGGTGGCTTCTTGCGAGTTCTGATTCCAGACCTTCCACCTTTGCCAGGACTCCTTCCTTGTCTCGGATTCGGGCGATCTCGGCGTGGAGCGGGCCGCGGGCTTCTCGGGGCGTTCCCTTCAAATCCTCAGGGATCGCTTTCAGGATTGTTTCAAAATCGGCGAGGTCGGTTCGAGTGAGTTCCGGATTCAGGCCTTCGCCACGTGCGCAGTCCTGCCGGGATTTCCAGATCCTGGTCGCCAGGGCAAACGCTGGGAAATCCGGAGTTTTCTCGTCTTCTTCCTCCGTGTGATGCCGCAGATCGGGTCGCACTGAACTGGCGATCTTTTCCAGATCCCTGTCAGGTGGAGATCCGAGAAAGCTCCCGACGCGTTCCAACTGAAGTCGCGGCTCCTCGATCAGGGAAGGAAAAGTCAGCACCAGACGAGGCCACGCTTCCGTGTCTGATTCCGCCAACAGGACATGTTGGATCCAAAGCAAGGTGGTGAGATGCTGGGAGAACCCGTTCCGATGAGCCAGGGATTGGCTGACTTCCGAGAAGTGCCGCATCATTAGCAGACAGCGAATCTGGTCGAAGCGATCTTCCAGCGCTGGCTTCCAGAGAGGGAGGAGTCGACAAAGTCGCGGATCCTTGAGCACCGAGACGGGAGTTTGCCCGTATTCCTGATCAATGAGCTTTTTGGCCTTAGCCTGGTAGCTCTTCGCGATTTTTGACTCCCACACATCCTTTGGTAACGGGTGCGGATCGTTCCAGCAGGAATCGACTCGGAACAGGAATTCATTGTTCAGGTCAACCACGTTCTGATCCTCCCAGAAGCCCTCGGGATTGTCCGGTGCCTCGGGAAGCACTTCGGCTCCCACTTCGCATCCCAACTCGATCAGCAACTTGGTGAGAACTGACGTACCACTACGGTGCATCCCCAGAACGAGGACCAACTGGCGAGATCGATTCATCAACTGGAAACACCTGCCTCGGAGGCCCCGTTATCCGGCCCCGCCAACAGGCTGCGCGAAGGTATCTTTGCTTCGGTGTGGATCAAGCCGCAATTGGGTTGCGTGGGCATCAGGTGATTTGGTCGTTTCTCGGTTTGTGGAGACGCTGAATACTGCATACGGACCGGGGATGGGGTGGTTCCGACTGAGTACAAAAGGCCGTCGGCAGGCGGAAGAGGTATTGAGATCGGCTGGCTTTGGTGAACCGGATATCGAAGACTCTTTCTCATTATGGCCAACAATTCATCAGTGCTTAATCTGTTTTTTAGAAAAATTTGAACAGTTCTGGTAAAAATATTTCAAAGATACAAACTATTTGTCTTTCCGAAGGAAAGGCCCTACTTAGCTCCAGCCATCCCACTCGATGAACCTGCCTGAACATCCCTCCAAAGTGCCTGCCGCCTTTGCCGGTGGCCGGCCACAGGCGAATGCGTTTCGTGTCCTGATCGTTGACGATCAGGCGCAAAATCGCCTGATCCTCAGCCAGATCCTGGCCCGCGTCGGATACGAAGTCGAAACCGCCAACAATGGCGCCGAAGCTCTCAACCGCGTGGTTTGCCAGCCTCGGCCCGACCTCATCCTCACCGATGTCGAAATGCCCGTCATGGACGGGATCGAATCGGTTCGCCTGATTCGGAAAATGCCCGAAGCCATCGCACGAATTCCGGTGCTCGCCGCGTCAGGTAGTCCGGACCCGATCCTCAAGCGCGACATGCTGTTGGCCGGCGCGGATGCCTATCTGGCCAAGCCGGTCAATGTGCCCGAACTGCTCGAGACGGTGGGCCGAATGATTCGCGAGTCGATCGGCCGGAAATCGCCCGAATCACGCATCAGCTCGGTCAACCAGGCTTCCTGCTGCTGATCACCGCTTCGTGGCTCGGTCCCGAATCGGAACGCGATCGGCGATCGCGTCTACAGGCTTCGCGAATCATTGAACCCCCAAAGCGCGCCGGCGCAGAGATTTGTAGGCGCGGTCGCCGACCGCGCCAAAGAGTCGAGGGTCATTCGTAGAGACAACAGGGTCAGGTCGACGACTTGACCCTCTTGAATGGAATTGCGCCGGTTTTTGTCGGCTCAGTTTCCGGCCAGTGTCTTCTCGATCACGCCGACGATTTCTTCGGCGAGTTTCTGGGAGCCTTCCGGCGAGAAGTGGACGTTGGCGGGGCGCTGGATTTCGGCGAGCCGTTCTTTGGCGAAGGTGTAGAGATCGTCGGTGGGCACACCCTTCTCTTTCATGATCTTCGCGGCGATGGCGTTGTATTTGGCGGCGTCACCGGGAACGCGTCCATCGGCGCCTTCCGGAACGGGCGTGGTGTTGCGCCAGATGAGCTTGGCACCGGTTTTCTGAAGACGATCGACGAGCTCGCGCAGGTTTTTCTCATACTCGGCGGGAGGAACCTGTTGGCGGGCGCCCTCGCTGTCCACGGGGACCAGCTTGCCGGTATCTCCCTTGACGTACTTGAGATCGTGCAGGCCCCAGTTGAAGTGGATGACGTCCCATTTTTTCCCGGCGCCGCCCGTATCCAGCCATTCGTCGAGGTGAGCCAGACCGTTGGTGGTGGGACCGCAATTGGTGTTGGGACGATGAACGTTGGCTTTGCCCCGGAGGAGTTCGCGGACGGGGAGGGTGTAGCCGATGGAAATCGAATCGCCGATCAGGAGCACGCGTGGCAATCCCTCCACGTCCTCGATCTGCATGAGAGGGGAGGGGGCTTTTTCTTTTTCCTTCTTTTTCGCTGCCTGGGCGAAGGAAAGGGTGGGCAGCGTGATGAGGAGTGCGAGGGCGACGGCGAGGGAGTTTTTCATGGGCGCATTCTGGGGGCGGGAAGCCGTTGGCTCAAATCCGAAATTGCGCCGTGCCGAGGTTTGCGGGAGACTCGCGGCATGACCCCTCATTTCCTCGATTCCCCGCTCGGACAGCGTTTCACGACTCGAAAACTGATCGCTGTCCTGGTGATCGACCGGGTGGAGGACGCGGTGCCGGTGGCGGAATCGCTGCTCGCCGGCGGGGTCGACATCATGGAACTCACCCTGCGCACCGAGGCGGCGATCGACGCCCTCGTCGCGATTCGCGAAAACGTCCCGGACATGGTCGCCGGCGTCGGCACGATCCTGACCAAAAAGCAGGCCGATCTCGCCAAGGCTGCCGGCGCGGCATTCGGGGTGGCTCCGGGAGTGAATCGGGAAGTGGCGCAGCATGCGCTGGACCTGGGTCTTCCCTTTGCGCCGGGAGTGATGACGCCGACCGACATCGATCAATGTGTCGAACTGGGTTGCCATCTCTTGAAGTTCTTCCCGGCGGAATCGTCTGGCGGATTGCCGCACCTGAGAAACATCGCCGCCCCCTATCAGCATCTCCGGGTGAAATTCGTCCCGCTCGGTGGCATCAACCTGGACAATCTCCTCGACTATCTCTCCTCCGACCTGATCGCGGCCGTTGGGGGCAGTTGGCTGGCGCCGCGCGACGTGATCGCGAGCGGTGATTGGAAACAGATCGAGACCAACGCGCGGGAAGCGAGGTCCAGGATCGGGGGTTAGCCCACGGTTGGAGGAGCCGTGAGAGCGTGAATGCGTCCGGGCAGCAGGCTTGCGATAGCGGACGCGGTTGGCTAGGCATCGGGGATGCGCACCTGGATTCTCGCCTTTCCGACTCTTCTCCCGTTGATTCTTCCGTCTCCCCTCGTTGCGGAAACGCCCGCGGTGAAAGTGGAGAATGTCCGCCGTGTCTACGACAATGGCGAACACAATGCCTTCACCGACCTGATCCGTTGGCGGGGCCGCTTCTGGCTGACTTTCCGCAGTTGTCCGGATGGACACTCGGTCAACTCGTCGTCGTCGATCCGGGTGCTCGCCAGCGATGACGCGCAATCGTGGGACGAGGTCCATCGGTTTTCCGTGGCGCGGAGGGACACGCGCGATCCGCACTTTCTCGCCTTCGGCGACCGGCTGTTCATCTACACGGGCACGTGGTGGTCGGGGGATGGGGCCTTGCCGCGGGAGAAATACAATCTGAACCAGCATCTCGGTTATGCCGTTTTCACCTCGGATGGTGAATCGTGGAGCGAACCGCGGGTGCTGGAGGGAACCTATGGGCACTACATCTGGCGCGCGGCGGAGCACGAGGGGAAAGCCTACCTCTGCGGCCGGAGGAAACTGAACTACTCGGAAGAGGATGGAGGGGCGGGAGCCAGTCGAGTGGTTCAGTCGGCCATGCTGGAGAGTGAGGACGGCCTGGTGTGGAAATTCCATTCCCTGTTCCAGGAAAATCGGGGTGACGAGACGGCCTTTCTTTTCGAGGAGGATGGTTCCCTGCTCGCGGTGAGTCGCAGCGGCGGTCAACCGGCCCAGCTGGTCCGGGCCGAAAAACCGTGGATCGAGAAAATGCGGAAGGATTTTCCCGACTATATCGGCGGGCCGTTGCTCGCGCTGGGGCGATCGCTACCTGGTCGGCGGACGTCGGAATACCAAGGAAGGACCGAAGACCGCGCTATACTGGCTTGAGGGCGACGACCTGGTTCCCTTCGCCGAATTGCCGAGTGGCGGCGACAATTCCTACCCGGGATTCGTGGAACTCGACGATGGGCGCGGGCTGGTCTCGTGGTATTCGAGCCACGAAAAGGACGCGGAAGGCAAGACCATCACCGCGATCTACCTGGCGGAACTGGAGATCGAAAAGTGATTCCACGTTTTCTCCATTGAATGCGGGAAATTTCGTCGTTTCCTGCCTGAGATGAACGATCCCGAAACCGAACGCAATGTCCTGGGTGGCGAACTGAAACCGTGCAGTCTCGACCCGGTGACCGGATTCTACCGGAACGGAAAGTGCCAGGTCGGTCCCGAGGATCTCGGGTGCCACGGGGTCTGCGCGGAGGTGACGGCGGAATTCCTCGAATTCAGCAAGGCGGCGGGGAACGATCTCAGCACCCCGGTGCCGGAATACGGATTTCCCGGATTGAAACCGGGAGATCGCTGGTGTGTCTGCGCCGGACGATGGAAGGAAGCGCTCGACGCCGGATTCGCCTGCCCGGTGATCCTGGAATCGACCAGCGAGGCGGCTTTGGAATACGTTTCCCGAAGCATTCTGGAGGAGTA
>JAGRPB010000253.1 GCA_020439945.1 Verrucomicrobiia bacterium | reverse complement strand
GACCTCATGATCCTTCTCCTCGTGCCAATTCTGGGTCAGGTTCTGGCGACGTGGTTCGATACCCGGTTCAGGGAATTGTTGGCGACAAAACCCAAGACGAGATTCTTTCTGCTCGTTTCCTTGCCTCTCTGGATTCTCCTCATCGTGCTCGTCTTCGTGGTGCTCAAGCCAGTGGCCCAGAAAGGAGAGAAGAAAGCGGATCAGGCTTTGGAAATTGTCGATGCGCTACAGGTGAAGGACAAGCTTTTGACCTTCAGCACCAATCCTGATTCAAATTCGGATCAACTCGTGCTGGCCCCGGGTAAGAGCTATCCAGTTGAGTTGGATCTGCCTGAAAATGCTGAGATCCTCACCGCCTGGTCCTCGTTTGTTTCACGGAACGGCAGACAACTGGATGACGCGTCGTTCGACGTCCGTGTCAGCAAGGACAGGAAGGAAGTTGGAATTACGGTCTCGATCGTTGATCCGAAGCCGGGCAACAAAGCTGAAGTGCGTATCCATTGCCTCTACACGGTGAAGCCTCCAATAGCTACTGCTGGGGGCTAAGCGCTCGAATCACCTAAAACTAACTCCCTCACCGCGGCCCGAGGTAGCGGCGGAGGGCTTTGGGGCCCTGGCCGGTGCGGCGGTATTCGGGGTGGACCTGGGGGAGCATCTCGTAGAACTCGCCGGTGCGATACCAGCACCAGATCGCCTGCAGCGGGTGCAACTGGCCATCCTTACCCTGGAATCGCGGGTCGGTCAGCATCTTCACCGTGAGCAGGTGGCGGTTGATCAAGGCCGTGGCCAGTTGGCGGCGGTGGAGGTCGCCGTCGAGAAGGGTGTAGATAAATTTGACTATCTCGTTCTGTTTGGCTTGTACCGTTTTGAAATTGATCTGTTGTCCATTATACGTGACCCGATCTTTTTTGCCGGCCAATATTCTTCTCGTTACGGTGGCTGCCTGCTGATCCAGAATATCCGCCTCGCGCATGAGGTCATCGAGGTGTTTGCTGGTATCTTTGATATCGTACGGCAAACCATCGCGCAGCGCCCGCAGATCGACGCCGAAATCGTCGAGCGGAGTTTTGACGTTGGTCTTGCTGGCGCCTTCCTCGGCGAGCTGGGCGGCAAAACTCCGTCCCGCCGCTTCGCTGGAGGAAAAGGTGAAATCCTCCAGCCCCGGGACGCGCAGGCGGCGCACATGCTGCTCGGTCTCCGTCTGGCTGACCCGCAGCAGCCTCGCCACCTCCTCCGGCAAGCCCAGGGCGTCGATGTCGGTGCGGGTGGTTTCGGGGGAGAAGAAGCGGGACATCGTTTCATCGATTAACTGCGGATCTTCCTGCTTTCCCTCCGAATACAAGCCAATTCCCTGGAAATAAAGCGCCAGCTTTTCCGCGCGGGTCGAAAGTGTGTTCGCGCCATACTTGTAACCATCGACGAAACGACGTTGCAGCTCCGCCAATCCCTGTCGCTGGTGTTCATTGACGGCAAAGTTGGCAGCCGCCGTGGTCCGTCCCGATCCGGAATACATCATCGACTGTTCATACAATCCAAACTGGTCAGCATCGTAAGTTGGATTCCCGAAACCGCCTTTCGTGGCGGAACAGACGCTCCGTCCCATCACGAATGGAAACCCGAGGCTTGCCAGCGCTTGTTTCTGAGCCGCCAGATTCTGAACAATGATATCGTCATGATCGCCACTAAAGCAGTTGCCGAAGACGATGGTCGCATCCAGTGGGGCAAGAAGCTTTCCTATTTGAGCGAGATGCCTTTCCGTGATCTCACCGCTTTCTATGCATCCAGGAATTGAAAAAATCACATCCGTGTTTGTGGAATTCGATTTCACGTCACCATGATTTGAGAAGTTCAGGACCACGAACATTTTCTCGGTCGGGTTCCGCAACGCCTGGAGGTAAAGGCTTTTCAGTTCTCGGATGAGATTCTCTGCCTCGGCTTCGTGTTCCCGGATCAATGACTTGGGAACTCGCGAATAGAACGGAAAATCCTCCGGAAACTTCCGCATTCTTTCAAAGTCGCTTTTGGTGGCGAAAGCATGGATCTCATCCGCCACGTCGCGCATGGCGAAGCATGTAGCCTCGACAGCCCGCAGGTAAGAATTCCGCGTGTTGATCCCCGACCAGGCGAAGACCACGACTTTGTGATACTCCCCATCTTCCGTCGATCGTTCCGGCGCGGGTTGCTTCCCGCCAAGGAACTCGGGGGAGAACTCAAAAGGCAGGTGCTGGCTCAACTCCTTTCCAGGAAAGTTCACCCGGGAAAACACTCGTGACCGCTCGGGCAGGTCGGGGACTTCGATCCTGTCTCCCTTCGGAGCCGCGACACTCACTCCCGCCGAACTCCTTCGCACCGGTGGCTGCTCCCACTTCACCGCGTCTTTCTCCGGTACCAGAGCCACGCGGAAGCCGAGGTCGTATTCGCGCCCGCTCTCACCGCACCAGTCGCGGTCCCCGGTGCGATACCCGATGAGGCCGAACCGCCAACCGCAGCCAACGATGGCGCGGCCTCCGTTGAACTCATCCCGGCACCACTCCCGCACGTTGCCCTGCAAGTCGTGGAACCCGGCGCCGGTGGCGCGCCTGGTCCCCACCGGGTGGGTCTTCCAGTCCGAGTTGCGCCAGGTCCAGGCCACCTCGTCGAGGCCGGCGATCTCCTCGACCGCGGCGCCCGGCCGGCAGGCCCGCTCCCACTCCGCCGAGGACGGCAGGGTGTAGGCCATGTCCTCGGGCAGGGTTCCGGCCTTGCGTTCCTTGTCAGTGAGCAGGCGGCAGAACGCCACCGCCTCGTCCCAGCGCACCGTCTCGACCGGGAGATCATCGCCTACAAAGGCGCTCGGGTTGCCGTCCATCAGCGCCCGCCACTGCGCCTGGGTGGTCTCCGTCGCAGCGAGAAACCGGTCGTCGCCCAGCGGGATCATGCGGATGCCGAGGGAGCTGGTGAAGGTCTTCCCCTCCGCCGCGCGAGCCGTGCGCGCTCCGCCGAACCACACCCAGCTCCCGCTCAACCACGCGCCCACGCTCCCGGTCAATCGACCGAGAAAGCCACGCCGGGGCACCTGTGATCTTCGGATTCGCATCGGCTGGGGAGATTACCCGCTGAGCCACCGCATTTCCAGCATTGATGGCCGTCTCAGTGGACGGTTCGTCAATTCCGAAACCCGAAACCCAACCTATCTCAATCCAAACCACACCATGAATCCATCCTCATCCTCCCCAGACATCCTCGATGTCCTCACCCGCGAGGGCGTGCTTGTCAGTGCGAGCGTGCGCTATCCGCGCTTCCACAAGAAACTCAACCCGGGCGACCTCGGGCTCGCTCCCGATCAGGTCAGCGACCGGCTCATGAGCCTTGGGCACAAGAAACTCCTGCCCAAGGAATCCCTGGCCGAGTTGGCGCTGATCGAATCCAGAACCCATGCGCTGATCGACCAGAACACCTTCCCGTTCCTCGGCGGCATCGGTCACTTCCTGCCCAACGGCAAGCTCGTTGAGGTGCAGGAACAGCTCAACGCCCAGCAGATCAACTTCCACGCCGCCCGGGATCGCTTCCTAGGCGACTACCGCGAGTTGCGCCGGCAAGCTCTGGAAGAATGGGAGATCGCCATCCGGCACCTGGCCACGACTTCCGGTGATGCCTCCCGGCTCTATGCTCAGATTGCCGACTCCTTTCCGCCTCGGGAACGGCTCGAACCGAAGTTCGCCTTCGAGGTGCAGCTCTTCCAGATCGCCGTGCCCGATGACCTCGGCATGGAGCTGGTCAGCTTCGCCGAGCAACAGGAGGTCCGCCGTGCTCGTCACGACGCCGCCAATGCCGCCGCCCGGCAGATCCGGGAAGGGGTCGAGGGATTCGTCGGTGAATGCGTCACTGAGCTGCGGAATCAGACTGCCCGTCTCTGCGACGAGATGCTCATCTCCATGCGTTCCGGCAAGACCGAGGGCGTGCACCAGAAAACCCTCAACCGGCTCGTGAAGTTCATCAACGATTTCCAGTCCCTGAACTTCGCCGGCGACACCGAGATGGAGCAGCAGCTCGACCGGGTTCGCACCGAACTACTCAATCGCAGCGCCGAGGACTACCGCCAGAACCCGGCGGCCACCCGTTCCCTACGGGACGGCCTCACCCAGCTCCGCGACCAGGCCCGCGACCTCGCCACCCAGGACGCCCGGGAACTGGTGGAGCGCTTCGGCCAGGTCGGCCGCCGCAAACTGCAGATGGCGGGATAGCACCTGTCTTCCTGCCTACCCAACAGGGTTCGGTCTCGCATCGAACCCTGTTCCTTTCTCTCAAATCCAACCGAGAACCCTGAACCAATAACCATCCAACCGAAACAACGATGTCTCACTTCGTCACCATCCAGACCCAGATCCGCGATGTCGCGGCGCTGGAGGACGCCTGCGCCGAACTCGGCCTGCAGCTCCTCCACAACGCCGAAGCTCGCGGATACGCCAACCAGACCCGCCGGGGCGAACTCGTCATCCGGCTCAAGGGCCCGTATGACATCGCCGCCAACCGTGAGAGCGACATCGGCGACGAATCGGCACGCTACACCCTCACTACGGACTGGTGGGGCGGACACGTCGAGAAGGAGGTCGGTCCCAACTATGGCCGATTGCTCCAGCTCTACGGCGTCCACAAGACCATGCGCGAGGCCAACAAGAAACGGCTCCGCGTCACCCGCCGCCAGGAAATCGACGGCTCCATCCGCCTCACCCTCGCCGCCTGATCCCGACCCACCGTTCCATCATGAAATCGAAAGAACGCATCGAGGTCCGGGTCAGCCCCGAGGGAGCGATCACCGTCGAAGCCCACGGCTACACCGGGAACACCTGCGAGGAGGCCACCCGCTTCCTCGAGGAGGAACTCGGCGCCATCGGTCGGCACCAGCGCAAACGCGACTGGTATCGACGCAACCGCACCCGAACCCAAAACGACAACCAACAGGTACAACCCACATGACACCTGACGCCACCATCCCGGAAGTCCTGCACTTCCAACCCGACGGATCCGGGGCCGGTCTCTACACCGAAGTCGTCGATCTGAAGCAGATCGGTATCCTCGATGTGAGCCGCGCCTCCGAGATCGAATTCAACCCCGACACCCAGCAGTGGGAGGTCTTCGACGCCACCGGGACCCTGGTCTTCGCCGACCGGTCCCGCGACACCTGCCTGCGCTGGGAACGCGGCTACTTCAACCAATCCAACCATCCGCCCGAACCGGCGACCATCCCCTGATACACCATGAAAGACCAACTCATCCGCTACGCGAGGGCCGGTTACGCCGGCCTTTTTTTGTGCACTCCCGAAGAGGCCCGCGCCGAAGCCCTCGTCAAGGCCGCCGCCGGCGACCTGAACCGCCCGCTCCATGCCTGGAGCCTGACGGAGGGCTTTGTCGACACCGCCTCCGGTTCCGTCCGGGCCTGTCCCGATCCCGTCGCCGCCCTGGAACAGGTCGATGCCCTGGAAGGCGAGGCGCTGGTTCTGTTGCGAGATTTCGGCATCCACTTCGAGGACAACGATCCGGTCCTGGTCCGCAAACTGCGCGACACCCTGCGCGCGGCCCGGGCCACGGGAAAGCTGCTCGTCTTC
>JAGRPB010000252.1 GCA_020439945.1 Verrucomicrobiia bacterium | reverse complement strand
AGCCCAGCTTCTTGGCGCGGCGAAGATCGATCTCGCTGAGCTCGCCCTTGAAATCGGCTTCCTCCGTCCAGAGATCGTAGAGATTTTTCAAGAACCACGGGTCGATGGCGGTCAGTTCAAAGACTTCGTCCATCGAGAGCCCGGCTTCGAAGGCATATCGGATGTAGAAAATCCGATCGGCATTTGGTGTCGAAAGATTGTGCCGGATGGTGTCCAGATCGGGCGTCAGGTCTTTTCCGTCAGCGCCGAAACCGAAACGTCCGATCTCCAGCGAACGCAGCGCTTTCTGCATCGATTCCTTGAAGGTCCGGCCGATCGACATGGCCTCGCCCACCGCCTTCATCTGGGTGGTCAGCACGGAATCGGCGGTCGGGAATTTCTCGAAGGTGAAGCGCGGCAGCTTGGTGACCACGTAGTCGATGGTCGGCTCGAAACTGGCCGGCGTTTCCCGGGTGATATCGTTCGGGATTTCGTCGAGCGTGTAGCCGACCGCCAGCTTGGCGGCGATCTTGGCGATGGGGAAACCGGTCGCTTTGGATGCCAGCGCCGAGGAACGCGACACCCGCGGGTTCATCTCGATCACGATCATGCGACCGTTCTCGGGGTTGATGGAAAACTGGATATTCGACCCCCCTGTTTCCACGCCGATCTCGCGAATGACGGCGAACGAGGCGTCCCGCATCATCTGGTATTCCTTGTCCGTGAGCGTCTGCGCCGGTGCGACGGTAATGGAGTCGCCCGTGTGGACGCCCATGGGATCGAAGTTCTCGATCGAGCAGATGACCACGCAGTTGTCTGCGCGGTCACGCATCACCTCCATTTCGAATTCCTTCCACCCCAGCAGCGATTCCTCGATCAGCACCTCGGTCACCGGCGAAAGGTCGAGCCCGCGGGTGACGATGGTTTCGAACTCTTCGCGGTTATAGGCAATGCCGCCGCCGGTTCCACCGAGGGTGTAAGCCGGGCGAATGATGAGCGGGAAGCTGCCGATCTCGTCGCGAATCTGGTTGGCCTCCTCCATGGTGTGGGCCACTCCCGACACTGGCATATCGAGACCGATTTTCTCCATCGCCTGCTTGAAGGCGAGACGATCTTCGCCCTTTTCGATTGCTTCCGCATTGGCGCCGATCAGTTTCACGCCGCTCTTGTCGAGGTAACCGCTGCGCACCAGGTCCATGGCGGCGTTCAGCGCGGTCTGGCCGCCGAGAGTTGGCAGCAAAGCGTCGGGTTTTTCCTTTTCGATGATCTTCTCGATGATCGCCGGCGTGATCGGCTCGACGTAGGTTCGCGACGCGAACTCCGGATCCGTCATGATGGTGGCCGGATTCGAATTCACCAGCACCACCTCGTAGCCTTCCTCCTGAAGCGCTTTACAGGCTTGGACTCCCGAGTAATCGAATTCGCAGCCCTGCCCGATCACAATGGGACCGGAGCCGATGAGGAGGATCTTGTGGATGGATTCGTCGCGAGGCATGGGTACGATGAGGTATTTTCCGTCGAGGGAGGGTCGTCGCAGCCCCATTACTTGCATCGGGCCAGCGCTCTGTAAAGCGGCGACAGGGGGACTCGGGAGTTTGCGCAACTTGGGGCCCGCAACTACCGTGCCGAAGTTGCGACGACTTCCCCTGACTCGAATTCGGGAGGTCGCTCGCACGTCTGCCTTGTCCGACTTTCCATGGTCAACACAATCCAGTCCCTGGGCCGGGGTGCCCTTGCCTTCCTGAACTACCTCGGGCAGTTGGCGAAACTGTTCGCCGACACCAACGTCGCGCTCTTCATCGGCGTCCGGCGGATCGCGCTGATCGGACGGCAGATCGTGTCGATCGGTTTCGGCTCACAGTTGGTGGTCGTGGTGACGGGGGCTTTTACCGGGGCCGTCTTTGCCGCGCAGACTTACTTCAAATTCAGCGATCTCGGCCTGGAATCGGGCGTCGGCCCCGTTGTCTCGATCGCCATGTGCCGCGAACTCGGGCCCGTGCTCACCGCGCTGATGGTGGCGGGGCGTGTCGGCGCGGCGATGGCGGCGGAAATCGGCACCATGAAGGTCACCGAGCAGGTCGACGCTCTCCGTGCCATGGGCGTGCATCCGCTCGATTACCTCGTCGTCCCTCGCGCCGTCGGCATGTTTTTCTCCATGCCGCTCCTCGTCGCCGAGGCCACCGGATTCGGCATCGCCGCTTCCTACCTCATCACCGTGCAGGGATTCAACGTCCCCTTCGTCTGGTACGACTCCCAGATCCGGGCCTTTACCGATCTCGGCGACATCAGCATCGGCATGATCAAAGGCGTGGTCTTCGGCGGATTGATCGTCCTCATTTCCTGCCACCAGGGGCTCAACGCCTCGAATGGCGCCGTCGGCGTGGGAAAAAGCACCACCGCCGCGGTGGTGATTTCCAGCCTCGCCATCCTGATCTCCAATTTCTTCCTCAGTCTCCTCCTCAACTACTTCTTCCCCCTCGGCTCGAGCGCGTGATCCGGCATGCCTGACGACGACCCACAGCAGAAATCCGGGACCGAGCCCTCCGCCGAGCCTCCCTTCATCGAGGTGAGCGATTTGCGGAAATCAATCGGGAAACAGGAGATCCTCCGGGGGGTGGATCTCGAAATTCGCCGGGGCGAGTGCCTCGTCATTCTCGGACAGAGCGGCGAGGGAAAGAGCGTCTTCCTCAAGCATCTCATCGGTCTCATCACGCCCGATTCCGGGAGCATCCGTATCGATGGCGAGGAGATCGTCGGACTTTCCGAGCGCCAGCTCATCCCCGTGCGACGTAAACTCGGAGTGCTCTTCCAGGACGGCGCCCTCTTCGATTCCATGACCGTGGCGGAAAACGTCGCCTTCCCGCTACGTGAACTCGGCACCCGCGACATCGATACCCTCCTGGAAAAGGCCGGCGCCGCACTGGAAGTCGTTGGGCTCCAGGCCCACATGGAAAAGATGCCCATCAACATCTCCGGCGGCATGCGCAAGCGCGTCGCCCTCGCCCGGGCCATCGTCACCCGGCCGCAGTGCATTCTCTACGACGAGCCCACCGCCGGTCTCGATCCCATCGTCGCCGACAGCATTGACCGCCTCATCCGGCGGCTGCAGTCGAAATTTATGGTGACCTCCGTCGTCGTTACCCACGACATGAAGAGCATGTATCACATCGCCGACCGCGTCGCCTACCTGCGGGAGGGTCGTATCTATTTCCTCGGCACTCCCGACGAAATCCGGGCCAGCACCGACCCCGCCATTCGCCGGTTCGTGGAAGGCCGTTCCGAGGAATCACTTGCCACCAACGGCGCCTCGTTGGACTCTCTGGCGGACCGGGAGGAAAAGGCCTGAGAGGACCCGGACTCGGAAATGAGCGCGATACGCAAGGAAAGAACCGAAGTGCTGGTGGGTCTGTTCGTTTTCTTCGGACTCGCCATCATGGGCGTGCTCATCATTCAGTTCGGCCGCTTCAGCGACCGGCTTCAGGAAAAATACCGCATCGAAGTCACCTTCCCCGACGCCAGCGACATCCGCGAAGGCTCCCCCGTCAAACTCGCCGGCCAGAAAGTTGGCTTCGTCTCCGGCGAGCCCAAGCTCAATCCCGAGTTTACCGGCGTACTCGTGCCCATGGACATTTACGGCGACAAGCGCATCCCCAAGGGCTCCCGATTCACCATCGGCACCAGCGGCCTGATGGGCGATACCTACATCCGGATTGAAATGCCCCAGGATCCGAAGCCCAACTACCTCGTCGATGGCGAAAAGATCAAGGGCGCCTCCAGCGGCGGGCTCGAGTCCCTCCAGCAGGATGCCGGGGCGGTCATGAAGGACATCCAGGAGGCCGTCAACGACATCCGCGAAGCCGTGCAGAGCCTCGACCGCGTCTTCGACAAGATCGAGAACGGCCTGCTGGCCGACGAGAATATCGAGAACCTGAAAGGCACCTTCGCCGAGTTCCGCAAGACCGGTGAAAATCTCGACAAGGCCACGAAGAAGCTCGATCCCCTCATGGACGATGCCCGCGATACCATCGGCGAAGCCAAGACCGCCATGACCAAAGCCGGCGCCACCTTCGAGAAAGCCGAGGCCGTCATCGGAAAAGCCGAGCCCGCCATGGAAGAGCTTCAGCCCACCATCGCCGAGCTGCGAGCCACGATTGAAAACGCCAACGCCGCCATCGACAAACTCACCGAAGGCGACGGCGTCGCGGCCGCCCTCATTTCCGACTCCGGCATCCGCAGGGATCTCACCAGTTTTGTGGACAAGCTCGATCGCTACGGCATTCTCGGCTATCCCAAGAACAAGTCCGGTGATGACGGAGGCCGCGCCAAAGACGACGACGGCGGTGAACCGGAGGAAAAGGACCGCGACGGACGCTTCTTTCTTTTCCGGGGCAAACGCTGAGCGGTTCCGCCTTTTCGCTTGAAACCCGGTCGGGAGCGGTTATCACAACAAACCGCCTTTTTCAGGAGTTTCGGCCGAGACAGTCCATGATTCCCGAAAGCGCGGGAACCTACTGACAACGAAGCAGCGCCCGCCGAATCTGGTCGATCATCCACCCGCGTGACTCCCCTCGGAGACACCCTCAGGAACCCGGCCTGAAAGCGGCCGTTGAGTTCCGCGTCGGATAGCCAGTTTGTTGTTGTTGTTTTCCTCTCCCTCTTACCACACCACCCTTTTCCCCTGCTGACCATGGATTCGGATCTCGTCGCCGCCAATATCGCCAAACTTTCCCCCTCGATCACCCTCGCCATCACCAGCCAGGCCAAGAAAATGATCGCCGATGGCGAAGACGTCTGCAGCTTCGGCGCGGGAGAGCCCGATCTCGATACCCCTGATTTCATCAAGGAAGCCTGCATCCAGGCCCTTCAGGACGGTAAGACCAAGTACACCCCCTCCAGCGGCATCCTGCCCCTGCGCGAGGCCATCCAGGAAAAGCTCCTGCTCGAGAACGGCATTTCCTACGACGATCCCAGCCAGATCAGCGTCAACTGCGGCGCCAAGCACTCCTGCTACCAGGCCATCCTCGCCTGCTGCGATCCCGGCGACGAAGTCATCATCCCCGCCCCCTACTGGACCAGCTATCCCGAGATGGTCCGCATGGTCGGCGCCGAGCCTTTCATCGTCGAGACCAAGGCCGAGAACCAGTGGAAGATGACTCCCGAAGAATTCGAGGACGCCCTCAGCGGCCGCACTCGCATGGTCATCCTCAACAGCCCCAACAACCCGACCGGCGCTGTCTATTCGAAGGAAGAACTCGAAGCCCTCGCCGAAGTCGCCCTGTCCGAGGACGTCATCATCCTCTCCGATGAGATTTACGAAAAACTCGTCTACAACGACAAGAAGCACGTCTCCATCGCCTCGCTCAGCGAAGAGATCCGCGACCTGACCATCACCATCAATGGTTTCAGCAAAGTTTACTCCATGACCGGCTGGCGCATCGGCTACACCGCCGCACCCAAGCCGATCGCCGACGCCATCGACACCATCCAGAGCCACACCACCTCGAACGTCACCAGCTTCGCCCAATACGGCGCACTCGCCGCCATGCAGGGCGACCAGGCTTTCGTTCAGGACATGGTCGAGGAGTACGACATGCGTCGCCAGTACATGCTGAGCCGTCTCCAGGGCATCCGGAACATCAAGGTCATCGAGCCCGAGGGCGCCTTCTACTTCCTCGTGGATA
>JAGRPB010000251.1 GCA_020439945.1 Verrucomicrobiia bacterium | reverse complement strand
GAGAACGGCAAGAACCAGTTCTGCCACACGCTGAACGGCAGTGGCACGGCGCTGCCGCGCCTCTATGTGGCGCTGATCGAAACGTATCAGCAGGCCGACGGAACGATCAAGGTGCCGGAAGTCTTGCAGCCGTATTTCGGATCGGACACGATCGGTTGAGGCAACCGCCGTGCTCGCCGAGGCGTCGCATGGCTTTACAAGCCGTGCCTGTCCGGACTGGATTCCTTCCCGTCCATCGCAGTCTGCCTGACTCGCGGGATGCAATCCCGCGGGGACATGCACGGGATGAAATCCCATGCTACCGCTCTTGAAGCTACCGCCATTTGCCACACAGTCTCTGGCGAAGGCGGCTACGCCACATCATGAATGCCGAAGCTCTCATCGCCACGTTTGCCCGCGATTTTTCGCCTCGGAAAAAGGCGTTGATCGGCGTGTCCGGCGGACGCGATTCGGTGGCGCTGTTGCATGCGCTGAAATCGGCGGGTTTCAGAAAACTCGTGGTCTGTCACCTGGATCACGGGCTCCGCGGCCGAGCGTCGACGGAGGATGCGAAGTTCGTGCGCAGGTTGGCGGCGCGATGGGATTTCCCGGTCGAGGTCGGGAAGGTCGACGTCGACAAGTTGGCGGAAACGCAAAAGCTGTCCCTCGAGACGGCGGCCCGGGAAGCGCGTCATGCGTTCTTCGCTCAGCAGGCGAAAGCGCATCGGTGTCAGCGCATTTTTCTCGCCCATCATGCCGATGATCAGGTGGAAACGGTGCTGCATCAGCTTTTTCGCGGCAGCGGACTGGCCGGTCTCGGCGGGATGGCGCCGGTGAGCGAGCTGAAGGTCGGGCGCACCACGCTGGAGGTGCTGCGTCCGCTGCTCGGATGCTGGCGCGAAGAAATTGAAGCCTATGTCGAAGCGAATCGTCTCTCTTTTCGTGAGGATGAAACAAACGCCTCGCTCGACTTCGCGACGCGAAACCGCTGGCGGCACGAACTGTTCCCGGCGATCCAGAAATCACTCGGACGCGACCCGCGAACGGCCGTCTGGCGCTTGGCGGAAATCGCGCGCGACGAGGAAGCGGCCATCGACGCGGAAATCGACTCGCGATTTGAAGAGATCGCAGAAGGAGGGGATCAGCTCCGGCTGACGCCACTGAGAAAACTCCCGGTCGCCTGGCAGAGGCGGGTATTGAAACGATGGCTTCAGGCGCGCGGCGTATCTGACATCGGCTTCGAAGTGATCGAGCGCGTGCGTGCCATTCTTCCCGCGAAAGGGGCGCCCGCAGCGAAGGTCAATTTGCCGGGCGGCGGTTTTGCGCGGCGGAGAGCGGGAGTGCTGTTTTTTGAGCGCTGAAGGAGGGGCGTTTTGCAAACGCCCGCAGAGCCTGTGCAGGCGATTTGGAAATCGCCTCTCCGAATTCACTCAATTCCCGGCCACGCCCGGCTCGGCGGCGGCCGGTGGCGACTTCTGCGAAACCGGTTTCCCATTCACCTCGACGATCGCGATCAGTTCTTCGATCTTCTGCTTCATCTGCTCGACTTCGCCGGTCGTGAAGGTCTTCGTCTCAGGAACGTCGAGCATCACGCTGAGCTGCTCCAACCCGGCCGACAGTTTTTGGATGTGATCGAGCTCCTGTATCTGCGGCTCCAAGGTCTGAAGCGACTGAAAGAAATAGTCGGCAATGTCGTGGCGAGCCAAGACCTGCGTTTTCTCGGGAGCGTAGTCCTCAAGGGCGGCCACGCAGGCAATCTGAAAAGCGCGTAGCCAGCCACCGAGACTGATCAGGTGCGCGGCATCGACGTCGCGCAATAGAACCATCTCGGCCTCGACGTCCTTTTGTGTCTTGGCGAGTTCGCCTTTGAGCGCACCCCATTCACCGAGCGCACTGTGTTCGAGCAGGCTCTTCGTGTGACCGGACAGTCGCGTGCCGGCACCGAGCATCTGCGCGTACTTCCAGAGCGCGCGCCCGACTTCCTCCAAATCGAGCAGCTTTTCGGATTCCACCACCAGGAAACCGTCGGCGATCAGGCCGCCCAGGGTTAGCGCCAGCTTGGTGCGGTCCTTGGGCGTCGACTTGGGAATGTCCCGCTTCAGCTTTTCGTAGGGCAACGGTCGGAGTCGATCGAGATCCTCAAAAATCTTTCGGATCGACGGCGCAGTGAAACTGTTGACGCCGAATTCCTCGCGGACGTGTTCGTTCTCCAACAGATCTTCCGGAATTTCCTGACCGAAGGCGGTGGATGAACCGCACAGCGCCCCTATCGCCAGGAAAAGGGAGGCGGAAAAAACGCGGAATTTCATGTCGCGGAAGGCCGGGTTGCCGAAGTGCACGGTTTCGAGATCGAACGTAAGCGAGGCGTCAAGGTACGCTAGCAAAATCCGTTCCCGCATGCGCGGTTGCTACCCCGTTGGTGACTGGCATTTGCTGATAATCAGCCTATCTTTGACACCGCCCGGCAAACGCCGGACTTTTGCGTCATGTGGACCCCGATTTTCCGTTTCGTCACCATCCTTTCCGCCGCTCTCCTGTTGGCGTCGTGTGGCATGGACCGGCATCATGTCGTCGAGATCTCCGTGCCAGAGCAGCGCATGGCGCTCTACCGGGATGGTCAGCGAATTCGCGAGTATCCGGTTTCGACCTCAAAATTCGGCCTCGGCGATCAACCCAACAGCAACCGCACGCCCCTTGGAGCGATGCAGGTCGCAGAGAAATTCGGCGACGGCGCGCCTCCCGGAGCCGTTTTCAAGGATCGACGGCCGACCGGTGAGATCGTCGCGGTCAATTCTCCCGGCCGCGATCCCATCGTGTCGCGCATTCTCTGGCTCAAGGGCACCGAGGCGCAGAACGCCAACGCCTACGGCCGATACATCTACATTCACGGCACACCGGAGGAGCGAAACATCGGGACGGCGGCCAGCTACGGCTGCGTTCGCATGCGTTCCCGGGACGTGATTGATCTCTACAACATCGTAGGTCGCGGCGCCCGGGTCTATGTGGTGAATCTGCCGCTCCAGGGACCGGCGATGGGGGTTCCTCCGTCCACTTGAACCCTCTTGGATTCCCCTCTTGACAGGGTTAAGCGCGGGAATACATTCCGGGCCGCTTTTTCAACGGCAGAAATTTAGAACGCAGACAATCCTTCCCACCGATGGCCAATTCCCGATCCGCTCTCAAACGCGTGCGCAAAACCGAGCGTCAGACGCTCCGGAACAAGACGCTCAAGTCGCGCGTGAAGACCTACCGCAAGCGCGTGGTCGCCGCCATCGAGTCCGGCGACGCCAAGTCCGCCCAGGAAGCGCTGAAGGAACTGACTTCCGCCGCCGACAAAGCCAGCCGCAGCCGCGTCATTCACCCGAATTCCGCCAGCCGCCTCAAGAGCCTCTACATGCAGCGCATCGCCGCGCTGGGCTGAACCTGATGTTTCGACGAAGCCGGTTCCGATTTACAATTGGGTAGGCTTTGTCACTCGTTCCGCGCTCACCGCTCCAACAAATTGAGCGAGGTGAGACGGGACAAATTGTTTGAATTTTGTTGAAGTTGTGCTAAGCGCAAAGGGCGGAATGGCCTGATCGATCGTCATCGGGCCGACTTTTGCCGCTTTCCGAGTTATTACCCACCATCTGACGCCCCCCGGACCCATGGCCGCCGCTTCGAACAACATCGTCGCTTTCCCCGGCTCATCGGCACCCAGCCGCTCCGGCGCGGGCCACGGATCCACAGACATGAGAAGCGATCTAGTCGAACAAGCGTCCAAAGTCATCACGGAACCGCCGGTTCTGATCAACATGGTCTCCCGCCGGGTGAAGCAGTTGAACCAAGGTCGTTCTCCCCTCGTCGAAGTCGAGCCCCGCATGGGCGCCGCCGACGTGGCGCTGAAAGAAATCATCGAAGGCAAGATCATTCCCGAATCGCCCGACGGCGAAGGTTGAACCGGAAACTCTTTCGGATCTCTTTCCGACTCGAACCGTTTTTCTTCCTTCCCTCCCTTTTTCGCCTTTCCGAGAGCTACTGATTGGCTGCCGCGGCCGGGACGATTCGGTTTGAGAAAACCGAATTCGCTCGGCCGTTTTCTTTGACCGTTTTTCGCCACTCTCTCTTGTCTCATGAGCGACATCGCCACCAATCGCAAGGCGCGGCGCGACTACCACATCACCGAGACGTGGGAAGCGGGCATCGCCCTGCGTGGCACGGAGGTGAAATCGATCCGGGCCGGGAAGATCAACCTGCGCGACGCGTTTGTCCGCATCGAGAAAGGCGAGGCCTGGCTCTACGCTTGCGACATTCAACCCTGGGAATCAGCCAGCCACGAGCAACACGAGGCCAAACGCACCCGAAAGCTCCTCCTTCACCGGCGCGAAATCGAAAAGATGCACGCCGTCTCAGACATCAAGGGCAACGCTCTCGTCGCCCTGCGCGCCTACTGGAAAAACGGGAACGTGAAAATTGAAGTCGGGGCGGGAAAGGGCAAGAGCCACATCGACCAGCGCGAAGACATCAAGAAGCGCGACCAAAAACGAGAGATGGATCGCGAAATGGCGCGCTTCAACAAACAGCGCTGAGAAAAGCGCTTCGGTTTTGCGCCGGTTGCTTTTCGGTGGTGATGAGAAAAACTCTCCCCTCACTCGCGACGAAGCTTTTCATGATTCCCGTTTTACTTCCCCGGCGGTTCATTTTCGTTGCGGCCATCTCACCGCTGGCGGCGAGTTGCCTGCTTTCGAAGGTGGAGGGAAACGAAGCCCGGCTTCCAGAGATGCCCAAGGAGCACCAGGCAATGCTCGAATCCCATTGCCTGAAGTGTCACAACGCCGACAAGCAGAAGGGCAAGTTCCGCTTCGATGATCTGTCGTTCTCCATCAGCGACGTGCAGACGGCGGAGCGCTGGCAGCAGGTGCTGGATGTCCTGAACTCGGGCGACATGCCCCCGGACGACGAGGAACCCCTGCCCGTCGCGACCAAGACCGAGTTCCTCGACGACCTCGCCAACACCATGGTGGTGGCGCGAAAGGCCCTCGGCGACCAGAAGGGGGTCATCACGATGCGGCGCCTCAATCGCCGGGAGTACGGCAACAGCCTGCGCGAATTGCTGGGCGTCGAAATCAATGTGTCGGAGCTGCCCTCGGACACGAGCTCGGAGGGCTTCGACACCTACGGGTCGAACCTGTTCATGTCGGGCAACCAGATCGAGCAGTACCGGTCGCTCGGACTGGAGGCGTTGCACGAAGCCTTCGAGCGGCAGGAGCATCGCGCCACGGAGAAGAAGGAGCGCTACGAGGCGGAAACGTGGACCCCCATCGTCCGCGATTTTGTCGCCCACCAGATCGACGCACGGGAGCGGGCCGAGGCTTGGGTGAAGGCCGTGGAGGAAGCCGCGGCCAAGCCTGAGAATGAAGAGATCGTGGCGAAGATCCGCGAGGAGGTGAAGAACAACGAGTCGCGCTTCCGCCGCGAGTGGGCGCGCATCCCGGGAGCGCCCGATCCCTTCACCTTCGGCTTCGACAAGGGGCAGGAGAACGACGCCGACTTGGCCAACGACTCGCTGAAGGCGGGCTGGCTGGAATACCACCAGCATTACCTCGAGCAGCCCGCCGTGGAGACGGGGGCCTACCTCGGCGTGCAGACGCTGCATCCGGCAACCATCAACGTGAACTTCATCCAGATGCTCATCCCCTTCGGTTGGCCGGTGGGGAACTACGTCGTGCGGGTT
>JAGRPB010000250.1 GCA_020439945.1 Verrucomicrobiia bacterium | reverse complement strand
CGCACACCTGGGAAGCCGAACTCCCCGAGGGTGCCTGGGTGCTGATCGAACTCTGGCGGGAAGGGGGAGGGGAGTTCTCGCCTCAGTTCCTGCTGCCCTTCGGTGGCGAGAGAGATTGGTTTCTCACCTTTTCCGAAAACCGGCTGACCCGGTCTGGTAGTCCCGGTGCGGAGGGAGATTGGGTAGGCCTTTCCGTCCGAGCTGAAGACGACGAATCGGCGCTGCGAAATCTGAAAAGCGAAATACCGGCCGGTGGCATCGCAGTTTACGCCGGCTTCATGGATGCCGCCGATTTCTCCGCTCTGCGGGGAGCGAACATCGTTTCGCTGGTCGTCGGGAAGCTCCCTGATTTCTCCGTCGCGAAAGAGGGTAAGGTTCGCGGCCTGAGAGTGTTGAATGACGTCGCGGAATACACCGGCCTGGATGGATGCGACGCTCTGGAATATTTCGAGGCGCCCTATTCAGGCGAGTTTCCCATCACTACGCTCTCCAAGCTGGAAAGCCTGACGACCGTGGTTGGAAAGGGCGATGTCAACCTGTCGGCGCTATCGAATGCCGAGGCTCCCTTTCCCAAGCTCAGACATCTCTCGCTGGGCGACGTGGAATTTGAGGAGGTGGGCAGCCTGCCCGATTTCCTTGGCAAGCTCCCGAATTTGCAAAGCCTGTCGCTGCCGGATTTCGTGGAGATGGACGTGACCGGCATCGCCCGCTGTCCTCAACTGACCGCCGTCGAGCTCGGCAACGATTGTCTCGACAACGGCGCACAGGGCATCGCCGCGCTCGGTTCGCTGTCGATCGCGCTGCTGAACCCCCACTACACGGCCACCGAGATCTCCGGTCTCTCGGAAAAGGGCGCGTTCGCCAAGGTTCGCGTTCTCGGGGTTTCCCAACCAGTTTCGGCGGATCAGGTGCCTCAGTTGCGGGAACTGAGGCTCACCGGCGACCAGGCGAGCTTTCCTCCAAGCGGCCTCTCCTCGTTTCCCAAGCTTCCAGCCCTTGAGATCGAGTTCGCCACCGAGGCGGATCTGGCCGCGCTGGCGCAGGCGGGGCCATCTTTGGCGGCCTTGAAATCGCTGACGCTCACGGCTCCCAAGGTGACTGATCTGACCCCACTTGCCGCGCTTCCTGCCATGCAGTCGCTGGTGGTGAGCGATCAACTCGTCACCTTCGAGGAGAAATTGACGCGCATCGACCTGGGCGGCTGCCAAGCGCTCAAAGGTGTGGAGTTGGTTCGCCTGCAAAACCTGGAGACCGTCGAATTGGGGGCCGCCACTCCGCATGCCATCGCCATCCGCGCCTGCACCCAACTTGCGACCGTGAAGATCGCCGGAACGAATTCGCTCGAAGAGGTGGTGATTGACAAGGCCGGAAAACTTGGCTCCGCCGATGCGTTGACCGGCGGAGCGTCGATCAAGGTGAAGCGAGTCACCAAATGACTCAGCCGGATCCTCCGACTTTAAATCACCCGATCATTCCCGCCATCCACCGGGATCTGTGCGCCGGTGGTTTTTCCAAAAAGGGGAGAAGCCATCGCGGCCACCATGCGACCGACGTCCTTGGACTTGATCTCCGTCTTCATCAGGTTGCGGGTTTTGTATTCCTCCACCGTCATCCCATAGCGCTCGGCCGAGCGCTTCAGGTTTTCCGGAGTCCACAGCTTGGTGTCGAAGACCGCGTCGGGGTGGATGATATTGCAGCGCACGCCGTCGGGCGCCAGCTCCAGGGCGGCAACCCGGCAGAGTTGGGTCAGGCCGGCCTTGGCGCAGGAGTAGCTCGCAGCGCCGGCGCCGGGGGCGTTGACGTTGCGTGAGCCGACGAGCACGATGGCCGGTTCGCCGGTGCCTTTCTTAAGGTAGGGAATGGTGTATTTGAGGAGCTTCTGATGACTGGTCAGGTTCACCGCCATCGATTTGTCCCAGTTGGTCTGCTCCATGTCGGGCAGGTAGGCACCGGCGGTGAAGATGCCCGCGTTGCTGACCACGATGTCGATCCCGCCGAAATCGCGGACGGTATCTTCGATCGCCGCCAAGGTGGCCGCGTCGTCGGTCAGGTTCACGACTTTGCCGATTCCGCCGAACTTCGCCATCTGCTCCCCGATGTCGGGGCTCAGATCGAGCCCGATCACTTTCGCGCCCTGCTCGGCGAGCGTTTCGGCACAGGCGAATCCGATCCCGGCAGCAGACCCTGTTACGATCGCGACCTTACCCTGATGAGTCGGAGCGGAGCCGCCTTTCTTGAGCTTGGCCTGCTCGAGTTCCCAGTATTCGATCTCGAACAGCTTCCCGGCCGGCAGCGCCTTCCATCCGCCTTCAAAGGCTTCCTCGGTCAGCTGGATCGTTCGCCAAGTGTGCGTCACGATATCCTGAATCACCCCGGCTTCCTTTTCCGTCGCGCCGAAACTGATGACGCCTTTGCCGGGCCAGACGACCCAGCGCGGATCGGGCGTCAGCATCGTTTCGCCCTTCGCGTTCTTTTCGAAATACTTCGTATAATCAGCCGCGAATTTGTCGAGCGACTTCTCGATGTCCTTGCCGATGACGGCGGGAACGCGCTTGGTGCGAATGGTATGATCCGGCGTCAGTGGCCCACGCGTCGCCAGGCTCGCGACGTCTTTCCGCGACGAAAAGCCGACCGCCTCGGGCGACTGATCCAGCTTCGCGATCACCGGCACGCCGCGTAGCTGCGATACCTTGTTCCGAATCTCGGCGAGCCCGGCGAGATCTTCCTCGGGCTTCGCTTTGGGCAGGGAGAATTTCTTGCCGCACTTGCCCGCCAGGAATTTCTCCGCGCGGGTCACGTGCTCGATCATCAACTCGTAGCTGCGCTTTGGATCATCGTGAAAGGTAAAGATCCCGTGATTCATCAGGATCAGCCCGTCGATGGCGTAGGGATCGACTTTCTTGAGCGCCTTGGCGACTTCCAGCGCGAGAATGAAGCCGGGCATGACGTAGGGGGTCACCACCATGCGGTCGCCATAGACTTCCTCGATCGTCTGCCGTCCGTTCTTGTGATTCGTCAGCGCCACCACCGCGTTGGCGTGAGTGTGATCGACAAATTTCTGCGGAATGACCGCGTGGAGGATCGCCTCGATCGACGGATTTGGCGCGCCCGGGTCGAGCATCGCGGCGCGCTGCTGCTTCACCATTTCCGAATCGGACAGCTCCTTCAGTTCCGCCATTTTCAGCAGCGCATCCATCCGCACCGGCGCGAAACCGGGCGCTTCGATCGTGCCGAGATCCCAGCCCGAGCCCTTCACGTAGAGCACCTCGACCGGATCGCCGAAGAAATCCTTTTCCCGCACCTTCACCGACGTGTTGCCACCGCCGTGGAGCACGAGTTCCGGGTTGGCACCGAGAAGTCGGGAGGTGTAGACGCGCTTGCCGAGATCGCCTTTGAATTGCTTGGCTTCCTTGTCAGACCAGAGGGATTTCATGGGAATGGGTCGTTTTGTGCAACAAAGTGAAACAGGAACCTGAATGGAGCATCGTTCGCCCCAGGATCAATCCCGAGCTTTGTTTCCGGCCGATTCGTGGCAACGTGGCGAATGCCCTATCTTTCCGTTACCACGACCAAGGCGATCGGCGGCTGGCACGCCAAGGAATTCCTCCACGCCGCGTCCAAACTCGTGGCCGAGCGTCTCGAAAAACCCGAGTCCGTCGTCATGACCGCCATCCAGCAGCCGCAAGTCATGAGTCTCGGTGGCAACGACGCCCCCTGCGCCATGATCGAGCTTTCCATCCTCGCGATCGACGACAGCCGCATCCATGATCTCTATGGTGCCCTCCACGCCATGGCCGTCCAGCACCTGGGTCTCCCCGGCGACCGCATCTTCATCAATTTCCACGACATCCCGCGCGGTCGATGGGGATGCAATGGGCAGGTGTTTTGATCGGGGGGGCGCCAGGCTATTGACCTCTGGCAAGAATCGAACAGAGCAAGCGGATCGCTTTCCCGATGGCGGCGGGTGCTTTTCCGCCTAACCGAGGTGTCCTCTCATTTTTCGCCGAGATGCCGATGTTCACCCGGTTTTTCGCCAAGTTGAGCATTGGCGAAAAGTCGCGAAAATTGGCAACCACTCACTCCGTTTTCCCTTCCTCCTTCGCCCGGACCGTGGGGGCGGTGTCGAGGATCTCGAGGTAGGTGTGGGAGAGGCGTTTGCCGCTTTGGGGATCGAAGGTTTCGACACGCATTTCGTCTACCATCCAGACGTCGTCGAGTTTCTTGCCGTGGAGAACTTCGAAGCGCTTGATGGCCTTGCCCTGCGCGTTGTAGCCGACCATGCGCATGAGGCCGCCACTGCCTTTGTCGACCCAGATGTCGACGGTGGCGTATTGGCCATGACCGTCGGGATTGCGAACGCGGACGACCCAGCAGTCACGGGTTTTCATCTTGTCCTCGCCGACGATCTTGGCCTCGGGCCAGTAGAGGAACCGCATGGAGAGGTCGTCGTAGGTGACGTCCGTGCCCCGGATTTTCTGGCCGTAGCGTTCGGGAGGAACGGGAGCATCACTGCCGGCCACGACCTCCTTGAGGAAAAACTGGTCGTTGGATGTATTGAGGTGGATAACCTGGGGCGGATTGTCGAATTTGAAGCGGATGTAGTTCGGCTGGAGGGAGAGAGTGAACGGGATCTTGTCCGTCATTCCCTGCCGCAGTTGCCCGACGAAATCCCGATCATAGAGCGTGTAGCTGTAGCGAACCAAACGGAGTACTTCGTCGGCATTGAGCTGATCGATCGATTTCTGCTGAGCTTGGGCCCGGCTGCCGGAGAAAAGCGTTAGCAGGGCCAATCCGGTAGTGAAAAGGAGGCGGGAAAACATGGGACGGGGGGAGAAATACGGGGGATTTCGTGGGTTACGACGAATGATCGTTAAGGTACATTCACTTTACCCGCGATAAAGCGGCAATCTTTCACCGCGACTCTCCCATGGAAAACTACAAGCTCGTCCTGCCGGAACACCTGAACCAATACGGCTTTCTATTTGGCGGACACCTGCTGATGTGGGTCGATGAGATCGCGTGGATCGCCGCGACGCTGGACTATCCGGATTGCCGGTTCGTGACCGTGGGCATGGACCGGGTGGAGTTCAAACGGAGCGTGCGCGAGGGCACCATCCTGCGATTTACGGTCGAAAATCCGAGGCCGGGAAAAACATCGCTGACCTGGGAGGTGCGGGTCTGGCGGGAGGATGAGGAGATTTTTTCGACGCACGTGACCCTGGTTTGCATCGATGAATCCGGTGAAAAGACGGCATTGCCCAACTGAGAGGTCGCGATTAGCCTTGGCGCACTTTTTGAATCATGCCTGATTCCGAACCCGCCATCGCCGTCGTCGGCTCGTTGAATGTTGACTACGTTGCCAGAGTCGGGCGTCTGCCGCTACGCGGGGAAACGGTCGCTGCCGCCGATCTTGAAATCGTTCACGGAGGCAAGGGCGCCAATCAAGCCATCGCGGCGCAGCGCCAAGAGTGCGTCGTCCGGTTGATCGGTTCCGTGGGCGACGACGACATGGGCCGCTCCTATATCGACTATTTGAAAAACGAAGGCATCGAAACGGACGGGATCCGTCAGGTGGCGAATGTCTCGACGGGGGCGGCTTTCATCAGCGTCGATTCGGACGGGGAGAATACGATCGTGGTGTGCGCCGGCGCGAATGGATCGACTTCGCCGGATCAGATTCGGGCTCGCGATCCTTTCATCTCAGAGGCGGACGCCCTGCTGGTGCAATTCGAG
>JAGRPB010000249.1 GCA_020439945.1 Verrucomicrobiia bacterium | reverse complement strand
ACGCCGTCCAGGCGGAGCGCGATCTCGGTGAGACGCTGGCGGCCGAACTCCGCCTCGCCACCCGGATTGCCGATGAACCGGAGCTGCGGGAATGGGTTCGATCGATCTGCGGCCGGTTGAACCAAAAAGTCGAACTTCCGGGAATTCACTATCGCTGCGAGATCACGGGGGAGGAACATCCCACGGCGATCGGACTTCCCGGGGGATACCTTTTCCTGAGTCGCTCGCTCATCGATCTCTGCGAGCGGAATGAGGATGAGATCGCTTTCGTTGTTGCGCATGAAACCGGCCATCTCCTCCGGCGTCATACCTGGGATCGCCTGATTCAGCAGTCGGCGCTCCGCGCGGCCTCGTTTGCGGCCGGACGGGCGGGACTCCTGTCCGGCTGGATTCGACAGCAGGGACTGCCGATGTTGCGAAGCGCCCACTCGAAGGAATTCGAATTCGAGGCCGACAAGGATGGATTGGCGATCCTCCGCATGGCCGGATACGACCCCGGGGGAGCCATCGCCTTTCTCCGCAGAATCGAGGCGTTGAGTGGAGATCCGGATGTCCTCGGCGAATACCTCGCTTCCCATCCGGCACCCGGAGAGAGGATCGCAAGGTTGGAAGCGGCGTCGAAGGAGTGAGAGGGCGCGGCTGCATTGGCTGACTCCACTTCCTTTTTGTTGGCGTCCTCAGTTTCCCATCACTGATAGCGGGCGAGGCGCCCGTGCTCCCAGTCTGGGAGTTGAAAAGCGGAATAGTCCGGTGGATGGGATGAAGCGATGGCGGATCTTCAACTCTGGCACTATTTCCTGCTCGCCGGGCTTGGCATCGTCGCGGGGACGCTCAACGTCCTCGCGGGCGGCGGTTCGCTACTGACGCTGCCGGTGATGGTGTTTCTCGGCATGGACGGGCCGGTAGCAAACGGGACGAACCGGGTGGCGATTTTTGCGCAGAATCTGGCCGCCGTCGGAGGATTCAAGGCACGGGGGTTTTCGGATTTCCGACTCAGCCTGACGCTGGCGCTGGCGGCGCTGCCGGGCGCGATCGCCGGGGCATGGGTGGGAACGCTGGTGCGGGGCGAGCTTTTCAATCGCCTCCTCGGTGCGATCCTGATCGCGGTTCTGGTATGGATGGCGATCGAGCGGCATCAAAAGCAAAAGTTGAGAACAGCGACGAAGGCGGCTTCCACCGCGCCGGAGAAATCGGTGGGTGGCACCTCGGAGATGACACCGGAGCTCGCTGTCATCTCGCGAGGACGCCTGGTGTTCGGCCACCTTTGCCTGGTCGCTGTCGGATTCTACGGCGGCTTCATTCAGGCGGGCGTCGGCTTTCTCCTGATGGCGGCGCTACACCAGGGGATGGGGCTCGACCTGGTGCGGGTGAACATGCACAAGGTGTTCGTCGTCGGCGTCTACACGCTGGCCGCACTGATCGTGTTCGCGGCGCGCGGGCAGGTGTGGTGGATTCCCGGGCTGGCGCTGGCGGTGGGAAATTCGCTGGGCGGCTGGATCGGTTCGCAGATCAGCGTGAAGAAAGGTGAGAAGTGGATCCGCATCGTGCTCTACGTGACGCTAGTCGCGATGGCGCTGAAGCTGATACTATGAGCTCGCCTCAGTGTGACACCGGCATCCCTGCCGGTGCGTTGATTTTGAACTGCGAAGCCAAATTTCCCGAACCCTTCACCGGCAGGGATGCCGGTGTCACATTTATTGACTCGCGAAGCCGGGTTCGTTGCGTGTATTGACCGGGATGGGCTTCGCCGATACGGGTGGGAGGTGAAGCACTCTTTGCGTTCTCCCCACTCCAATGGCCGACCGTCCGGCATGGATCGTCGGCATTTTTTGCGTGGCACCGGTGCCTGCCTGGCGTTGCCCTTTTTGGAAACACTCGCTCGGGCAGAGGCACCGGCGAAGGTGTCGCGCTTCGTTTGCGTGGCGAATCCGTTCGGGATGATTCGAGACGCTTTCTTTCCTACGGAGACGGGGTTGGAGGCGACGCTGCCGACCAACCTGGCGCCGTTCGAATCGTTGGGCGGAAAGTTCAGCGTCTTTTCCCATCTCGATCACGGCATCAACGGCGGGCACTCGGGAACGCATGCCTTTCTCTCCGGGGTGCGCTCGACCGAGGCCACGGCGATGCCGGACGGCAACATCACGCTGGACCAGTACCTCGGCGAGTTGAGCGCGGGCCAGACGCGATTCCCGGTGCTCAATACCTCGGCGGGAAGCAACAACGGCGGCGCCTGCGAGTTGTCTTGGACTCGATCCGGGGTGCTGGTGCCGGCCATTCAGCAAGTGAGCCGGGTCTTCAAATTGCTCTTCGTAGATGAGGGGCCCGAGGCGGCGAGCCAGCTGAGCGATCGCTACGATCGTCAGGGCTCGATCCTCGACGCGGTGCAGTCGCAGGCCAAGGCGATGGACCAGCGACTGACGAAGCGGGATCGCGAGAAACTGGACGAGTATTTCACCTCAATCCGCGAAGTGGAATCCGCCATTCAGCGTGAGCAGGCCTGGGTGCATCGGCCCCGTCCCGGAGTGGAGATGAAGGAACCGGAGGATGGCACGGTGACGGAGCAGCTACCCATCTTGTTCGACCTCATCGCGCTGGCGCTGGAGACCGATTCGACCCGCGTGGCTACGATCGAGGTGCCGGGTGCTTTCGATACGCGCGGCGTTGGCTTGGAGCCGAAGGGCTATCACGCCTATTCGCATCACGGCAAGGATCCTGGCCTGATGAAAGGGATGCGGAAGATCGAGGCTTACCAGATGCAGCAACTCGCGCGATTCATCGAGACCCTGGAGAAACGCGGCCTGCTCGACTCCACCCAGGTGCTGTTCGGCAGCGGGATGGGCGATGGCAGCGCGCACACCAATTCCGATTTGCCGGTCCTGTTGGCAGGCGGCGAGCATCGTCACGGCGGTCATGTCGTGTTGCCGGAGGAAAAGAGCAAGCGCGTGCCGCTCTCGAATCTCTACCTCGCCATCGCGCAGCAGTTTGGGGCGGAAACGGATCGCTTCGGTCACAGCACGGGAACGCTTTCGGATTTTTCATGAAGGCGTTCCGGGTTGGTTTCTTCTTCGTCGTTTTTGCCTTCATCGGACGCCTGCCGGCGGCCGAGTCGGAGGGCGGGATGGAGCATTTGCTCGGAAAGAGCTGCCTCGAATGCCACGACGACTTGTCGGAAAAGGGCGATCTCTCGCTCGAGAGTGTGTCCAACCAGGTCGATCCGGCGAATGCCGAGATCTGGGCGAAGTGCTTGGAGATGATCGATCGCGGTTTCA
The DNA here is from genome assembly GCA_020439945.1 of Verrucomicrobiia bacterium. GTDB lineage: Bacteria > Verrucomicrobiota > Verrucomicrobiia > Verrucomicrobiales > DEV007 > JAEUHH01. The sequence continues at coordinate 2,532 of JAGRPB010000249.1, read as the reverse complement.
TGCCGCCGGCCGAGGAAGCGCAGCCGAGTCACGAAGAAAGGATGGCGGCGATTCTCGATCTCGAATCACGCCTCGTCGCTTACCAGGAAACTCAGCCGGCCAAACCGTCGGTGCTGCGCCGACTCAACCGGGCCGAGTATCGCAACACGATCCGCGACCTGTTTCAGCTGAATCTTGGCAGCTTCGATCCGACGCGGGAGTTCCCGGCCGATCAACGGAGTCACGGTTTCGCCAGCGATGGCGAGACGCTGGTCACTTCGAGTTTCTTGCTCCGGCAGCAACTGGAAGCAGCCGAAGCCATCGTCGCCCGCGCGATTCATTTCGAGCCAAAACCGGAAACCCTGACTTGGGACCTGGCACCGCCTTTTGATCGGACGACGAAATACCAGACCACGGGCGAGGCGAATTACTTCAAGAAGCAGGCAAAGATCGCGCAGCCCTACCAAACGATCTCGGAACGCATGCGCGGCATTCCGAAGGGCGGTTATCATCCGGTCGATGAACTCCGTGACGGCGTGCCCGTGAGCGGCTGGTATCGCATTCGCATCCAGGCGGAAGCGAAATTCCGTCATTCACTGGACCAATCCAAGTTCACCCGTTTTCCCTCGCTCTGGGACGAGAGCGAACCGATCCGGCTGTCGCTTCACACTGGGACGCTGGAGGGCATCGATCCCGAAAGCAAGGAAGCTCTCGATCGCGCCGCCACTTACGAGCAATCCGACGAGCGTCACCTCGCGACTTGGGACCTGCCGGATGACGAGGTGACCTGGCTGGAGTGCCGTGTCTGGCTCGACGAGGGGCATTTCCCGCGACTCGGTTTTCCCAACGGACCGTCGGACTCGAACTATCGCCTGCTGACCTATTTCAAGGACAACGCCGAAGAATTGCTCGATGCGGAGACGCTGGTGAAATTCCGAGAGGAGAAAGGCGACTGGAATGTGTTTCACTGGTTCGAGTCGCCGCGAATTCGGGTTCATCGCATCCAAGTCGAGGGGCCGATCAACGAAACCTGGCCACCAGAGAGCCATCGAACCGTCTTCGGCGAGGTGTCCTACGAATCGAAGCAGGCCGAAAAAGTGCTCGGTGATTTCGCGGCGCGAGCGTGGCGGCGTCCGGTCGGGGAGGGCGAACTCGCTCCGATTATTGCATTGGTGAAGAGCGCGGAGGCCAGTGGGTTGACGCCGGAGTTGGCCGTCCAGGAAGGACTGAAAGCGGTGCTGTGTTCACCCGAGTTTCTCTACCGTGAAGAAGGGGCCGAGTCCTTGGATGACTTCGAGATCGCCTCACGACTCTCGTATTTCCTCTGGGCGTCGATGCCGGATGGCGCGTTGCTGGAACGGGCACGAAAAGGGGAACTGGCCGATGCCTCGGTGCGTCGCGAGGAAGCGTTGCGATTGTTGTCCGACGAGCGCGCGACGGCATTTGCGGAAGAGTTTCTCGATGGCTGGCTGCAGATGCGGAAGCTCGGATCCATGTCGCCGGATCCGCATCGTTTCTCAGCCTATTACAGCGACGATCTCGAGCCCGCCATGCGCACCGAGACGCGTTTGTTTTTTCTCCATCTGCTGAACACCAACGGTTCGGTCGCCGACTTCCTCGATTCCGATTACACCTTCGCGAACAGGGAACTCGCGGCGCTGTATGGGATCGATGCCGAGACCGTGTCGGCCGCCCGGAAGGACAAGATCGAAGGCCTCGAACCTCGCTGGCTGAGCCAGGCGGGCGAGGGGACGGCGCCGTCGACCGACTTCGTCCGAATCGCGCTGAAAGATGAGACGCGGGGCGGATTGCTGGGGCAGGCCAGCATTCTCACTCTGACCGCGAACGGGGTCGACACCTCGCCGGTGATTCGCGGCGTATGGCTGTTGGAGAACATTCTCGGGACGCCGCCACCTCCGCCTCCGGCCCGGGTGCCGAAGATCGAGCCCGACATCCGCGGTGCCAAGACGATCCGTGACCAGTTGGAAAAACATCGCGAGAGCACCACCTGTCGTTCCTGCCACGCCCATATCGATCCGCCGGGATTCGCGCTGGAGAATTTCGATCCGATCGGGAAATGGCGCGGGCATTACATTTTGGAAAAGAACGCGCTGGAGATCGACTCGACCGGTGAGTTCGGGGGGAAGCCCTCCGAGGACATTGTCGGATTCAAGAACGCGCTGAAGGCGAAAGAGGATCGCTTCGCCCGCACCCTGGTCGAGAAGCTGCTCATTCACGCGCTCGGTCGCGAACTGGAAGTGACCGATCGTCCCGGAATCCGTCGCATTCTGGCGGAAGCGAAAGACGCGGGTTATCCGCTACGCGATCTCGTGGTGGCTTGCGCTGAAAGCGAGCGGTTTGCGAGGAAATGAACGGAGGGGCGACAATCCTGTCGCCCTTTTGCTTAGATTAGGGCGACAGGATTGTCGCCCCTCCGTTCAATCTTTCCGATCCCCGTAGAGCGTGTAGGTTCGCAGCTTTTCCGCGATCTCGAGGGCGCGCTTCAGGCGAGTCTCCGATCGCTTGGAGCCGTTCAGGTAGATGGCCATCGAC
>JAGRPB010000248.1 GCA_020439945.1 Verrucomicrobiia bacterium | reverse complement strand
ACCCAGCTGGAGATCCAGTGCCGGGACACCGATCAGCCTTCGGCGGCGCTGGTGAAGGACCTGAAACAGCGGGGGCTGCTCGAGGACACGCTGATCATCTGGGGAGGTGAATTCGGCCGGACGCCCTTTGGTCAGGGCGACATCAGCAATAAACTCAAGCACGGCCGCGACCACCACGGCCGGTGTTTCTCGCTCTGGATGGCCGGCGGCGGGATCAAGCCCGGCATTCAATATGGGAAAACCGATGACTTTGCCTACAACGTGGTGGAGAACCCCATCCACGTTCACGACTTCCAGGCCACGGTGATGGCGTTGCTGGGGATCGATCACGAGCGACTGACCTATCGGTTCCAGGGGCGCCGCTTCCGCCTGACCGACATTCACGGCAATGTGGTGAATGATCTGATCGCGTGACGAAGCGCCGGATTTTGCGTATGCTCCCGCCCGTGAGAATCGACCGGCTGACCTGTATCCTGTTGCGCGCGCCCGGCGTGGCGATGGCGGCCATCTGGGCGTTGTCGATTTCCATGGCGTCGGCGCAATTGCCGCCTTTCGCGGTGGGGGATGACACGGACGAACTCGATCGTCAGCTGCCGCAGAAGGTTCCCTCGGATTTGATCGAGCCGCAGGTCACGGCGAGGACGGGTTCCGCGGACCGTTTTGCGAGGATTTTCAGCGCGGAACTGCGCGACATCGAGGAACGGCAGGCGGAGATCCTGGCGGAACTGGAGACGCTTCCGCCGCTGCAACAGGTGGTTCAGCCCGAGTTGTTCGGTTATCACAGCGGCCCCGCCAAGCGTCGGCCCAAGTGGGTGCAGATCGATCTCGGGGAGCACGTGAAACCGGACGCGGTGGCGCTGTTTCCGGTGACGGTTCAACTGGAGAACCAGAAGGTGGTCGGTTACGGGTTCCCGAGCCGGTTCCGCATCGATATCTCAGACGATCCCAATTTCTCCGACTATCAGTACGAGACCATCGTCGATCACCGCTCGACCAGCAAGTTGATGCCGAAAGAGGCGCCCTTCTATCACGAGGGTGGAGGGCTGGGCGGACGCTACATCCGGATGACCCCGATCAGTCTCTGGAAACCCGATCCCTCGCTGACGGCGAACCTGGAAACGGGGCAGGAAGAGCCGGAAGAGGTCTTCGCACTGGCCGAGATGATGGTCATCAAAGGCGAGCGGAACATCGCCATCGGCAAGCCGGTCAGCGCGCTCGACTGGGATGAACTCTCGAATTTCTGGGCGCGCCGCTACCTGACCGACGGTCGCACACCGCTTGGGGTCCCCAGCGGTCTGGAACCGAGCCCGACGCTCGGCTATCGCTGCGACAGTGAGAAAGCGACGAGCCGCTGGGTGCAGATCGATCTCGAGGAATCGGTGCCGATTTCGGAAATCCGGATGATTCCCGCCAATCCGCCGAACGTGGTGCCGAATCCGAACCTCGAGTTCCCGTCGATGTTCAAGATCGAGATCTCCGATTCGCCCGACATGCGGCAGGCCGACACGGTCGTGAAGATCAACAATGGTCAGTTGGCCAAGCCGGGGAACAATCCGGTGATCTTTCCGGTGGATTCCGGATACGGGCGCTACGTCCGCCTGACGGTGGAGCGCCGCAACGCAGGGCCGCTCTCCTTTGCCCTCGCCGAGTTGCAGGTCTTTTCCGACAATCACAACGCCAGCCAGGGAAAGACGGTCACCGCCGAGGAGAGCGTGGAGGAGGACAACTGGTCGCGCGACGCGCTGGTCGACGGATTCGGCAGCCGGAATAACCTGGAGGGATTTCCCGAATGGCTGTCCGCCCTGTCCCGGCGCGCCGACCTGATCCGTGAATGGCGCGAAAAGGAACAGCAACGTCTCGACCTGGTGGAAACGACCGTGTCGCGCGGCATTCGCTACATCGGTTCCGGCGCGGGCGCGCTGATGCTGCTGATCATCATGGGCCTGGCGCGGGGGCGATCCCGTCGTCGGCGCGATCTGGAATCGTTGCGGCAGCAGATCGCCAGCGATCTCCACGATGACATCGGGAGCAACCTCAGTTCCATCGCCCTGCTCGCCGAGTTGGGAAGTTCCGAGTCCGAAGAGCCTGAGCTGGTTCGCGAGGAGTTCGACGAAATCAAGCGCACCGCCGACAAGACGGTGGAATCCATGCGCGACATCGTGTGGCTGATTCGTCCCGGTGAAGAAACCTGGAAACAGATGATCGCCCGTTTCCGGGAGACGGCCGCGAAACTTCTGCGGGCTCACGAATACCGTTTCGAGACCAAGGGGACGATGCACGAGGAGCGGCTGCCGCTGGATTTCAAACGCGACCTTTTCCTGATGTACAAGGAGATTCTCAACAACATCGTTCGCCATGCCGAGGCGCAGCGGGTCCAGATCGAGCTGGAGACCCAGCGCGGCCGGCTGCTGCTCCGCATTGCCGACGACGGCAAGGGTTTCAACAATCTCGACCAGAACTTTCGTGAAGGGAATGGGCTGAAAAATCTCCGCCGTCGCGCCCAGGCGCTGGGCGGCAACCTGAAGGTCCGCAGTGCCGCGGGCGAGGGCACCAGTATCCAGCTTACCGCCCCCATTCCCTGATCCTTTTTCTTTCCAGCCAAACGTAGCCTTTTCACGGAACAAAAACGGGGTGAAAATCTCCCCGATTTCTGCGACTCTGAAATCAGCCCCCGATCCATCATCATCATGAGCGACGCCAAATCCAAGAAGTCCGAAGACGAATCCAAAGCCGCCTCCGATCAGCCGACCCGCATCTGGCTGGTGGAAGACAACGAAACCCTGCGCCGCACGGTGGCCCGGGTGCTCGGTCGTCAGAAGGACATGGAATGCACCCACCAGTTCGAGCGGTGCGAAGACGCCATCCAGGCGCTCATCGACGGCGCCCGTCCGGACGTGATGTTGTTCGACCTCGGACTCCCCGGCATGAGCGGGATCGAAGGCATCCGCCGCATCAAGGCGGCCCTGCCGCAGATCGAGATCCTCGTGTTTTCGGTTTTCGAGGACAACGAGAAGGTTTTCAGCGCCATCTGTGCCGGCGCTTCGGGTTACCTGCTCAAGACTTCGAGCATGGGTGAGATTCCCAACGCGATTCGCGAAGTCCTCGACGGCGGCGCGCCGATCAATGCCCGCATCGCCCGGCAGGTGCTCGACATGTTCAGCACTTTCGCTCCCGAGAGCAAGGACTACGGCCTGACCGAACGCGAGACCGAAGTGCTCGAGCAGATGGTGGGCGGCCTGACCAAGAAAGAGATCGCCGACCAGCTCAATCTCAGCTTCCACACGGTCGACAAGCACATCCGCGGCATCTACAGCAAACTCCACGTCAACACCATGACGGGCGCGGTGGCGAAGGCGCTCAAGGAAGGGCTTCTGCCCAAGGGGTGATCGGCATGAGGATTGCCCGGCCTTTCGGCGCATCGGCTGGCACTATCCTGGCATCGACGCTGGCAGCGTTGGTGTCGTTCGTCCACGCGGACAACACACGAGCCGAACGGATCATTGCCTCGATCGCCGATCCGGATGATCGCACGATCCTGATCGCGGCTCATCGGGGCGGTTATGGCGACGATCGGGAGCGCGGGGCTCCGGAGAACTCGGTTGCCAACGTCGAGGTCGCCATCACCAAGGGGTTCGATCTGTATGAGACCGATATCCGTCGGACCAGTGACGGGGTCTTTGTGGTCATTCACGACGACACCATCGATCGGGAAACGAACGGCTCGGGTCCGGTCGAGTCCATGACCTCTGCCGAGTTGGGAAAATTGAAGAAACGATTCCGCGACGGTTCCCTGAGTGATCAGCCGGTGGCGACCTTGGAGCAGTTGCTCCTGGCGGGAAAGGATCGACTCCTCTTCAAAGCGGACCTGAAACCCGGAGTCGTCGAACACTATGGGGAGCTTGTTGCCCTGATCGATCGGATTGAAATGACCGGTCAGGTGATCATTCGGGTCTCTCAAAAGCAGGCATCGGAAATCGAATCTAGCTTTCCGGAAACGCTGGCCGGTCCGGACCTCATGGTGAAAGTGGATCGCCGCGAGCAGGTCGAGAGGATCGCCGATCGACTGCACCCGCGGACCATTCAGGTCAACTTCGAGAAAGGAGAAGTCCTCAGCGACAAAAAGCGGGACGCCATTCGCGCCGCCAACGAGCACGGCATCCTCGTGGAAACCCACAGCTACGGCTCACCGGAAGAGTGGCGGGCCTTGATCGATGCCGGCGTCCGAATGTTCCATACCGCCGTGCCGGACAAGACGCTCAAGTTTCTCAGGGAGAGCGGCTGGCGGGTGATGGACTCGAGCGGGGCGAAATAGGGCCCTCCGGCCGAAGTCACTTCCGTGCCAAGGTAAAGCGGAATTTTCGTAGCGTAATGAGGTTACCACAATGCCGCCAATTGAGGGATGGTTAAGGAAGCTTAGCTTTGACGTGGCTACTCGCTTTGCGATCCACCGTTTCCCATACTTTCCCAGCCATGTCTCTCTCTCCCTTCGTTCGTGCCTTTGGTATGACCCTCGCCTTCGTGGCGGGGGTGGCGCTCATGGCGTCCCCTCTCCATGGGGCCGACGAGAAGCAGAAGAAACCCGCCCGTCAAAAGCCAAAGCCGGTCAATCTGTCGGCGGTGAAAAAGTCGGTGAAGCCGATGGAGACGAGCGCGGTCAACGACATTCTCAATGCTCCCGAATTGGAGGTCGATCCCGATACCCCGGAGCACCTCCGCCCGGTGCGCCTGTTCAACAAGGACGGCCGTTACGTCGATGCCCGTCTGCTCTCGGCCAGCGGGGAAAAGGTGACGCTGCAGCGTCTCACCGACAATCGGACCTTCGACATCGCGATGGCCACGCTCGACGATGCCTCCGTGCGCCAGGTGGAAGCGTGGCTGGATCGGGGGCCCGCATCGATGGATTTTTCGCTCGCCTTTGAAGTGAAGAAAAAGCTCGTCGAATCGGACTCGTTCTCGACGCTGGGCCGAAACTTCAAGATGATGAACTGGGCCTATGACGTGGTCCTGACCAATCAGTCGCGAAATGAATTGCGGGACGCCGAATTGGACTACCAGATTGTCTACGACGACGAAGTGGAGGTCGTTCGAACCACCGCCTATCCTGGAGAGGGCAGGAATCAGCGCGAATTCAGGGATGTCGATCTTCCCCCGCTTGGATTCAACGGGCGAGCCGAGTTCACCACGCCGTCGGTGGAAATGCAGACCTACGAGTACGAGCCGACGAGAGGCGATCGGGAATACCGTCGCGACCAGATCATCGGGATCTGGATTCGGGTGATGAAAAACGGGGAAGTCATCGGCGAATACATGAGTCATCCGGCCGCCCTCGAAAGTCTCTCATGGAACGAGGATGACGATATCGAGATCACCGTTCGCGATTCGTTCAAGGAGCAGTTCGAGCCCCACGATTGATCCGCCGGGATCGTCATTCCGCTTGCGCGGCAACGGCTGGGTTTTTAAGGTCGCGCATGCTTTTCATCGGAATCGACAGCGGCACCCAGAGTACGAAAGCGATCGTGCTCGATGCGGAATCGGGTGAGATCCTGGCCGAGGCCCAGGAAAAATACGAGCTGATTCACGGGCTGCCGGCGGGACATCTGGAGCAGCATCCCGCCGATTGGACCACCGCCCTCGACAAGGTGGTGGCACGGTGTCTCGAATCGATCGGTGATCGCTGCGCGGAAGTGCGCGGCATCGGCGTCAGCGGTCAGCAACATGGCCTTGTCGTTCTCGATGAAAACGACGCTGTCATTCGTCCCGCGAAACTCTGGTGCGATACCTCCACCGCCAAGCAGTGCGACGAATTCGCCGCGGCTTTCGGTGGGCAGAGCGGCCTCATCGAGCGGGCCGGCAACGCCATGCTTCCCGGCTACACCATTCCCAAGCTTCTCTGGCTGAAACAGAACGAGCCCGGGAATTTCGACCAGGTCCGTTCCATC
>JAGRPB010000247.1 GCA_020439945.1 Verrucomicrobiia bacterium | reverse complement strand
AGCTGAATGTTTTTGAATTCCACCCGCATCGGTGGTCCCGCGTGCAGCTGCAGGCCGACCACGCCCTTCGCCAGAGCCTCGGGATGATCGTCCGTGACATCCACCGTCGTGACACCGTTCACCTGATGGAGCAGCCGATTTCCCACCGCGATCACCCGCAGCGTGTTCCATTCCCAATCCGTCAATTTCGCACCGTCGCCGACCGCCCCGACCGCCTTGGCCTCGCCATCGGCACCGATCTCCACCTTCTGACCACGCTGGGCGATGATGCCGCGCTTGCCGAGCTTCTCGCCGTAGAGCATTCCGAAATACTCCGGCTTCGGGTGCAGATCCGCCTGGTATCCCGCGAGCACGAAGTTGTCCGCATCAACGACCGAACTCCGATACTGAAGCCCCGAGTTATTTCCCTTGAACCTCACCTGGCAGGTGATTTCGAAATCCGCCACCTCCCCACCCTGCCAAACCAGGAACGTATTGCCCTTCGTCGGGTTTTCTGCCGTCGTCTCTCCGACAATGACACCGTCACTGACCGACCAGAATGGTGACAAGCCTTTCCATCCGTCGAGATTGGTTCCGTTGAATAGCGAGATCGGCTCGTCGGCGTTCGTCGGAGTAGGGAAAGTCGCGACCGAAAAAATCAGCGCAGCCGACAGCTGCAGAATACGTTGGGGGTTCATGCCCCTCTCTTGCCCGAAATCCTCGCCCCGGTCCAGCCCGGGTTTCCGTAATTCAGGAGCCGGTGATCGAACTCGATACCGACTTCCAATCACTTCTCACCGATCACCGAAAGTCACCCCTCCCGAACCGGCGTCAGGATGACCTTCTGCACGTCCATCACCGCCTTGCCGGACTTGGTGAGCGGCTTGATCGCCACTTTGTGCTCGCCGGGATGCTCCAGATTCACGACGCCGAGCGAGACCGTTTTCCAATTCTGAAAACCGCCCGTGTCCTCGACTTCGAACTTGTAGGTGCTGTCGTTGACCAGGACCGCCACCTCGCTGCCGCCATTCCCGGCGCCGCAACCCTGCACCACGTTGATGCGGAATTTGCCCGGGTCACTCACGTCGAACACCCACTCGGCCCAGTCGTCGGCGTTCGTCCAGAAACCGAGGCAGTTTTTCTCCGTCTTCGGCTCGAACCGCATGTTCTCGGAAAAAGTCGCGGCAGCGCCCGCCGGCAATTCGATGGAGCCGTCAATACCCTGGGCGACCTCATCACTCTCAGGCGCGGGAACGAAATCGATGCCCTTCACGAAGAAAGCCGGCCCTTTGGATTTGTCGCCCGTCAGCAGGTTCAGCGGGAATTCGCCAGCCTTCGGGATATAGACGTATCCCATCGTCAGTGAGTAGATCTTGTGATCCTCGTGACCACCCGTCCGGGGAGCGTAGCTTTTCACCACCTCGTCGCCGAGTTTCACCTGCACCCCGAGCTTCGGCATGGTGGAGGTGTAGCGAAGCTTCACGAAATACCGCCCCCAGCGAGGCGCCTTCATCGTCCATTTCCAGTTGGCGAAATGACTGCCCTCAAGGTATTCGCCGTCCTTGGCGTCGACCGAGATCGTTCCGCGGGTGCGATCCACTTCCAGCGCGTAGGCTTTCGCCTCGGGCACGGTTTCCAGGTTCTTGAACGGGTCTTCCGGCAGATTCGAAACCGGGGCGCTGGGGGTCGCATCCTTCTCCTGCGCGAGGAGGGAAAAATTGGCGGCGAAGAGAAGCAGGGCGGCGCCGAACGCCAGGGCGGGAGTTTTCATGGAGCGCGACAGTACGATTTTCGCCAGAGAGTGGCAACCGCGAAAAGGCGTGCCCCGAATGCCCCTCCAACCGCCGCGAACCCGCGATTTACGGCGATTCGGAAAACCGCTACTCTCCCGCCGCACTTGACCCTGTTTACTCCGTGATCCTACCCTCTTACCTCCGCCCGATTCTTGCGCTCTCGATCGCGTCCTGCGTTCCCGGGGTCGCCTGGTCGCAATCCGACGAAGCCAACAAGGACGGTCCGGCGGAAGGGCATTCCTATCATGGCGAAGCTTTCAACGAAGGACCGCGCCAGGCAGCGGTGATGATCGCGGGAACGGGCGACGTGCATTTCCCGGTAACCACGAAGTCGCCGGAGGCCCAGGCGTTTTTCGACCAGGGCATCGGACAACTCCATGGTTTCTGGGATTTCGAAGCCGAGCGCAGTTTCCGCCAGGTCGCGGCGATCGATCCGGATTGTGCGATGGCCTACTGGGGCATGGCGATGGCGAATTTTTTCAATGCCTCACGCGGCCAAGGTTTCGCGGAGAAGGCAAAGGAACTCCGGGAGAAGGCGAGCGACCGCGAGAAACTCTACCTCGACGGGCTCATCAAATATTTCGAAGATCCTAAGAAAGATATCAAGGTCCGGCTCCGGGAGTTCGTCCGCACTTACGAGCGGATCATCGAGCGGTATCCCGATGATCTTGAGGCCAAGGCCTTTCTCGCCAAGCAGCTCTATCACAACAACGGCAAGGGACTGAACTACACCAGTCACTACACTCACGACCTGCTGATGAAGGAGATCCTGGCGCAGGTTCCCAATCATCCGGTTCATCACTATCGGATCCACCTGTGGGATGGTGAAAAGCCGGAGAACGCGCTCGATTCCGCCGCCGGCTGCGGCCCGGCCGCCCCGGGAATCGCCCACATGTGGCACATGCCGGGACACATCTACTCGAAGCTGAAGCGCTACGACGACGCCATCTGGCAGCAGGAAGCCTCCGCCCGGATCGATCATGCGCACATGATCCGCTACCAGATCGTGCCCGACCAGATTCATAACTTCGCTCACAACAACGAGTGGCTGATCCGCAATTTCAATCACCTCGGCCACGCCCGCGAAGCGCTCGACCTGGCTCGCAACATGATCGAATTGCCGAGGCTCGCTAAATTCGAAAAACCCGACGGCAAGGTCTACCAACCCAATGGCAGCTGGCAATATGGCCGCCAGCGTCTGCGCGACACGCTGCTGCGGTTCGAGCTGTGGGATGCGCTCATTGGTTACGCCGAGAATTCGCAATACCTGACCCCCGATCCCAAGGTGATTCCCGAGCTGGAATGGAATCGCATTCTCGCCATCGCCAAGTTCGAGACCCACGACCTCGCGGGTGGTGCGAAGCACTTGGAGAAAATCGAAAGCCTCCTCGCCGACCAAACCGCCAAGCGCGACAAGGCGATCGCCGATGCCGAGAAAAAAGCGCGAGATGGAAAGAAGAACGAAAAGCAAATCGAGGAGGCCAGGAAGGCGGCCGGGAAGAATTTCGCCAAGGCCATCACCGAGCACGAGAACGCCGCCAACGAAGTGCGCGTTTACGCCGCCCTGACCGCCGAGCCCGCGGACACCAAGCGGGCCCGCGAACTGCTGCCCAAGCTGAAGGACCTCGCCCAGGCGCGACACGCCACGCTCTGGCAACGCGCCGGCGACAGCGAGAAGGCGCTCGAACTGGCCGACAAGGCGGTGAAGGCCGGGAAGAACGAGGTGCATCCACTCGCCGTCCACGTGTCCCTGCTCGACGACGCCGGGAAAATGGAGGAGGCGCGAAAAGCCTTCGACCAACTCCGCACTGTTGCCGGTACTGCCGATCTCGATCTCCCGATGTTGCAGGCACTGGCGCCGTTGGCGCGAACCTTCGGCTACCCCGAGGATTGGCGGACCCCGCGTCCGAAAGCCGACGACCTCGGCGAGCGACCCGAACTCGATACCCTCGGACCGTTCCGCTGGTCGCCGCCGAAAGCGCCCGCGTTTTCCCTGAAAGACGCCGAAGGAAAAACGATGTCGCTCGCGGATTTCGAGGGCCGCCCGGTACTGGTCATCTTCTACCTCGGCCAGTTGTGCACCCACTGCATGGAGCAGCTCAACAACTTTGCGCCCGTCACCGAGAATTTCGCCGAGGCCGGTATTCCCATCGTCGCCATCAGCACCGACAGCGTCGAGGGCCTGGCGGAAACCTTCCAGTTCGCCGGCGACGACACGAAACGCGACAACCCGTTTCCCTTTCCGCTGCTTGCCGACGCCAATCTCGACACCTTCAAAGCGTATCGCGCCTTCGACGACTTCGAGCAGCAACCGCTCCACGGCACCTTCCTCATCGACGGAAAGGGCCGCATCCGCTGGCAGGACATCAGCTACGAGCCGTTCAACTATCCCGATTGGCTCCTGGAGGAATGCGTGCGGCTGTTGAGTTTCGAGGAATCCTAAGACGCTTTCTTTCTGCTCGGTAGGGACGCACCGCCGGGGCGTCCGCGGAACTACGAGGCGACGCGGTTCTCACCATCCGGACGACGGACGGCTCGGCGAGCCGTCCCTACCGCCACCGCAACCAATGCAAACCGGTAGGGACGCACCCACCGCCGGAGCGTCCGCCCGCAAACCGGTAGCGTCCGCCCGCAAACCGGTAGGGACGCACCGCCGGGGCGTCCGCCCGCCGCCGGGAGACGCTCCCCTTTCCTCCGCGCCTCCGTGACTGGCCTCGCCCCCGCTCTCCCACTGGCCAGACGCGTCATCTGCGCTACATTCAGCGCCCCTATCTCTCGCCATGCTCGCTGCCGACAAACTCGCCATCCAGTTCGGAGGCCGGACCCTGTTCCGGGACCTCTCCTTCACGGTTCGTGCGAAGGATCGGCTCTCGCTCGCCGGACCGAACGGCGCGGGTAAATCCACGCTGCTAAAAATCATCGCCGGCATTGAAACCTCGGACGCCGGGCGGATCGTGAAGGCGAAACAGGTCACGGTCGGCTATCTGCCACAGGAAGGCGTCAAGCACGCGGGCTGCTCGCTCTACACCGAAGCGGAGAAAGCCTTCGGCGACGTGCTTCAGCTCCAGGAGCAGCTCGTCGAGGTCGAGGCCGATCTTGAAAAGCTGGACCCCGTCGCCGACGCCGACGCCTACGCGGACACGCTCGAGGTCTTCGGCGACATCCAGCTGCGACTCGAGCACCACGACGTGGCCAAGATGAAGCCACGCATCGAGACCATTCTCAACGGTCTTGGATTCTCCCAGGCGGATCTCGAAAAACCGACCGAGAACTTCTCAGGCGGCTGGCAGATGCGCATCGCGCTGGCCAAGCTCCTCCTTCGCGAGCCGTCCGTCCTCCTGCTCGACGAACCGACCAACCACCTCGACATCGAGACGGTCCAGTGGCTGGAGCAGTGGCTGCGCGGCTACGGTGGCTCCATCATCCTGATCTCACACGACAAGAGCCTGCTCGACAACCTCACCAACCGCACCCTCGCCTTCGAGAGCGGCCAGGTGCAGCACTACGCCGGCAACTACTCCTTCTTCTTGAGGGAACGCGAATCCCGCCGCGAGCAGCTCGAGCGCGCCTACAAGAACCAGCAACGCGAGATCGAGAAAACCGAGCAGCTCATCGATCGCTTCCGCGCCAAGGCCACCAAGGCCCGCATGGTACAGTCGCGCATCAAGCAGCTCGACAAGATGGAGCGGATCGAGCTGGAGACCGACGAGAGCGGCGTCGCTTTCCGCTTTCCCCAACCCGAGCGCAGCGGCCAGAGCGTCATCAAGCTGGAGGGCATCGGCAAAACCTACGGCAGCAACCAGGTGCTGAGAAACCTCGACTACGAGATCGAGCGCGGCGAACGCATCGCCATCGTCGGCGTCAACGGCGCGGGAAAATCGACCTTCTCGCGCATCCTCGCCGGCACCGAGGAAGCGACTACCGGCGAGCGCACCGTCGGTCACAAGGTCCAGGTCGCCTATTTCTCGCAGAACCACGCCGACGAACTCGACCCCAAGCGGACCGTGCTCGAAACCATCGAGAAGGGTGCGTCCAAGGCCGCTGCCTCGATGAACCTGCGCACCCTGCTGGGCGCGTTCCTGTTCCGGGGTGACGATGTTTTCAAGAGCGTCGGCGTCCTCTCCGGCGGCGAGCGCAGCCGCCTGGCCCTGGCCCGCATGCTCCTGCAGCCGGCGAATTTCCTG
>JAGRPB010000246.1 GCA_020439945.1 Verrucomicrobiia bacterium | reverse complement strand
TTTTTATCTCCATTATGAATCTCATGTTTAAATACTTCACCACAACCTTTCGGACAATTTAAATCAATGAAATCATCAGACATGACACAAGAAGAGTTGGCTAAAGTTGAATACTGGACAAAAGAAGAGATTGCAAATATGAACCCAAGAACAAAAGAAGAAGAATACCAAAATATTCAAAAAGAAATCCAACATTTTATTGGCCGCAAAATTACGGATATTGGTATTGCCGAGTCATTTAGTTGCGCCTCAATCGGATTTGATGACGGCAGTAGGTTGAGATTGGACGGTTGGAATTACGAACGGGGAGAGAATCAGGAAATTCTTTTTTGCCCTATCGTCAAAGTGGAGACACCACAATCCGAGGGCGCGGAACCTACGCGGGGTTCCGCGAACAAACACCCCACTGAACCCGACACGAAACGGGATGGTGGTTGTTCTCCCACGGCTTGTTAGGGCCGAGTTACCTTCAGCATTGCCTTCACCCATTCAGGCGAAATACAATCATAACAATTCGATTCAACTGGATTCATAACTTTCAATTTATCGGGAAATGGCCTTAGCAAACGGACAACGTGCTTTTCAGATTCTTGATTGCCAATCCAAATATAAAGAAGAACGGCGGTCTGATCTGGATTATATGAAATCGAACCAGAAAACCATTCAGCATCTAATCCGGCCCGACGACAAGCTTCGATTGGATCTTGCGCCAACCCCTCGTGTTTATTTCCGCCATTAAAGATTTCTAAGTTACTTTCAACAAATTTTTTATGCCTAAAACAACAATCGCCCCAATCTCTTTTTATAGATTCAAGACATGCGGCGAAACATGCAAATTCATTATACTGTGTAACTAAAGTCATGGAAGATAAGTTAATTCATCTCGATGGTTTAGATTTTGAAGCAATGAAATCGTTCGATCCAGATTCTTTTTTAAGCCCTAACAGTCTTTATTCGTAGCCCCTCGAAACGTGATATCACGCGAGGGCTTTTCTCAAAATGTTGTCCAGAAACCCTTGATCCAGCAAGGTTTTTCTCGAAAAGAATACCTCTATCCGGGGTGAAGAGAAAAGGTAAAAGTGCTTGGCGGGTCTCTCCTGATATCACCGTTCTGGTGAGCGCTACCGGGAGGAAATTTTTTCCGCTAATGTTTTTTTGAACACTTTTCACTTGACCAGTTATCCCGATCCCGCTTTTCTCCTTACCATGAAGATGTCTACGGTGCGCTGGTGTTGGCGGAAAGATCTCGCGGAGTTCCGTGGCCTGTCCTATCAGGAAAAGACGGGATTTCTCTTGGTTCTGGAATGGTTTGAAAATTTTCGTCTGCGAAACGATTGGGAGGCTGGGCGCGAGGCGGCGAGAATCTTCTGGAAGACCGAGGTGTTGCGAGACGGCGTCGAGCGCGAACCCTGGCAACTGGAGCAATGGGAGGCGGCGCTGCGCTGGTATCTGAATTGGCTGAAGGCCTGCGCCGATGCCGAAGCCGATCATCGCAGCCTGCCGGAGCGCCTCCGGGCGGCGGTCAACTCGGCGGGCGCGCGGCGCGGCTTGGCCAGGCGAACCAAGCAGTGCTACGGGGCGTGGGCAGTCCGCTACGCGGCCTTTGCCGGAGATGAGCGCGAGGTGATGAAGGTGGAAACGGCCACCCGATTCCTGGCCTCGGTAGTGGAGGACGAGGACTGTGCCTACTCGACTCAGAAGCAGGCGCTCAATGCGTTGGCGTTTTTCTTCAAACAGGTCTGCGGGATGGCGGAGCCGATTTTCGATGTGAAGCTCCGACGGACCGGATCAAGTGTTCCGGTGGTGCTTTCCAGAGGAGAAACGCAGCGCTTGTTGGAGCACGTGGAAGACTCGAAGGAAAAGGCCAACAAACCGGTGAATCGATATCGGACAGCGGCCAAACTCCAGTATGGCACCGGCTTGAGGCTGTCTGAATTGGTGAGCCTGCGGGTGAAGGATGTGGATCTGGAGCGAGGGAGAGTGACGGTGCGACAGGGCAAAGGCGGCAAAGATCGAATGACAGTGCTCCCGCAATCTCTGGTAAAGGAACTGGAAGAGCAGATCGAAGAGGCACGCGCAGTCTGGCAACAAGACCGGGACGCGAATCTGGCGGGTGTCCACATCCCGGGTGCCCTCTCAAGAAAGTTCCGCCGCGCCGCAGAAAGTTTCGAGTGGTTTTGGGTGTTTCCCGCGAGGCAGACTTCCATCGATCCCGAGTGCGGGGTGGAACGGCGTCATCATCTGCATGGAAAAGTTTACAATGAGGCGATCAAGCGAGCGGCCAAAGCGGCATCGATCCACAAGCGGGTGACCAGCCATGCCCTGCGCCACGGCTTTGCCACTCACTTGTTGGAGAGTGGAATGGACCTGCGCAGGATCCAGGAGTTGATGGGGCACGAAAACATCGCCACCACAGAGATCTATCTGCACGTGGCGCTGGAGGCTCACGGACTCGGGGTGCGCAGTCCGTTGGATACGCTGGAGGGGTTGCGGATTCCCCGGGGCATAGAGGCACGAGCGGCCTGAAAGCAGACGTCCGGACGAGAAAGCAGACAGGGACCAGTCAATTGCGGCGAGACTGCGTCATTTTGTCCATTTATTTATAACTTATTGCAAATCAATTCATTCAAATCGGCTCCCACTCAATTCCAATCCATTCTTGGGCGATTCCAACTGATTCCTGGGCGATTCAGACGTCGACTCGCACGATTTATGGGCCGATTCAACTCTGTTGGGTCGGGGACTTGACCCTGTTTGATCAGCGACTCAGGGATGAGTGGCACAGCGACACAGGTGCCCAGGGAGGGAGCGAGCGCTCGGGTTTTTGCCTCTCCGTGGCTCGGCTCAGCGGGTGGGGGCGGCGATGGATTTTTCAGCTACTCGCGTCAGGCACTACCCCCGCTTCGCCCGGGCGGCGGCGGCGGCGAATTTCTCGGCGCGGGCGGGGTGGACGGGATTGAGAACCTGGCCGTCGAATTTCAGGGAACTGCCGACGATGACGCCGTCGGCGAGGGCGAGGGTCTCGACGAGGGTCTCGGCGGTGACGCCGCTGCCGGCGAAAAGGGGCGCCTCGGGGACGGCGTCGCGGACGGCGCGGAGCCGGCCGAGCGGGGTGGCTTCGCCGGTGCCGGGCCCGGTGACGACGAGGGCATCGGCGTGGCCGCGGTGAAAGGTATCGCGCGCGGCCTGGGCGGCGTCGATGGCGCCGAGGGGGGCGGCGTGTTTGACGAGCACGTCGGCAAGGATGAGGGGGGCGGCGTTTTCTCCGAAGCGCAGGGCATCGCGTCGTCGCAGGGTCTCGGCGGCGCGTCCCTGGATGATGCCCTGGTCGGTGACCATGGCGCCGGTGTGAACGTTCACCCGGAGAAAGGCGCCGGCGCAGGCGGCGCAGAGTCCGAGGGCGGCGGCGGCATCGTTGCGCAGGACGTTGAAGCCGAGGGGCACTTTCTCTCCGATGGCTTCGCGGACGGCGACGGCGGCCCGGGCCATGGCGGCGACGGTCTCGGCCGGCACGGTCTCGGCGTAAAACGGAGTGTCGCCGAAGTTTTCGATGATGACGGCGGAGAATCCGGTGTCGGCATAGACGCGGGCATCGGCGACGGCGCGATCGATGACGGCGGCCATGTCACCGCCCCAACCGGGCGAGCCGGGCAGGGGCGGCAGGTGGACGACGCCGATGAGGCAGGGCCGCGCGAGATTCATCAACGTTTCGGCGAGGGAGTCGGGCGGATCGGGCGACCGATCAGGCGTCCTGTAGGGAGACGAGCTTGACGCTGGTTTCCTGGCGGATGGGCAGCCGCAATTTCCGGTTGGAGAGGCGATCCTGGCTGGGCACGTCGACGGTCATGGTCACGGTCTGGGAGCTTTCGCGGACGGCGCGGCGCAGCTTGTCGAAGACGAGCCGGCCCTGCAGTCCCTTGCTTTCAAAACCGAGCTTGCCGCCCTCGGTGCCGGGCTGGGGACCGGAGACGGAGACGTCGCCTTTCATCTGGCCGCTGAACTCGATGATGGCGCACTCGGCGCCGTCGACGGTCTCGTCGCCGGTGTAGCGATAGGTGATCTCGAACTCGGTGTCGCCGAACTGGCCGATGGGTCGCTTGCCTTTCTGGGTCCATTCGGAACCGGGTTTCACGGGATCGGGCGGGAATCCCTGGAGCAGGCCGTGGACGAGCTGGCGCAATTCGTCGGGTCCGAACTGGGGCATGCCGGGCATGGGCGTGGCGGGTCCACCGCCGCCTTTTTCCTCGGTGTGAACGATCTTGGGGGTGTCGTCGAGTTCGAGCGAAAGGGAGCGCCGGCGGGAGCCCTCGAAGTGCTGTCCGAGCTTGGTCTGCTTGGAGGCTTCGTCCTCGGAATCGTATTTCATCTCCCGGTCGGGCGACTTGACGGTGAACTGCATGCGCTCGGTGCTGGCATCGATGGCGACTCCGGCCTCGCCGGTGCGCGGCGCGGTGACGAGCTTCGCCTGCTGGGCCATCACCACCTGGCGCTCGATGGTTTTGCCCTCGGGCGCGGGCAGCTTCATGGTGACGGTGGTCTGGTTCTGGTAGGTGTAGATTTTTCCGGGAATGAAGGCGGGCGCGAGCTTTTCGGCCTCGGCGGCGAGGGCTGGCTCCTGGGCGCGGAGTTCGCCGGAGAAAATGAGCGCACCTCCCAGCAGGGCTAACGCGAGTGTGAAGACGGTGGAAAGTTTTTTCATATCGAGGGAAGGGGAAGGGACGAAAGCGTCCCACAAGCCGCGCCGGAAAGCAATGTGAACCGAGGTTCGGAGATGGAAGATCGGAGATGGGGAGAGATCTTCGCGCTCCGGTCTCAGGCTTCGAGGAGGCGGTCGTTTTCGTCCAGCACGGGCATGCGCCGAAAGACGGTGATCTCGAAGACGGTGTCGGGAGCGATGGGGCGCCCCTCCCAGCCGCAGGCCTGCTGCTCGGGACCGAGCACGCTGTGGCCGAAACCCCAGCCGCCGTAAGTGAACCGCGTTTCCACATCCTGCGGCAGCGTTTCGTCGAAAATGCCGAGGTGATGCGCGCCGTAGAAAAGCTCGTTGGTGCCGTTGAAGCCTCGCGGGTGGCCGTCGGCATCGTCGGTGAGCGCCTCGTTGCGGATAGGGACGACGATTCCCTCGCCGGTGTCCACGCGGCGGAGGCGCAGGTAGGCGAGACCTTCCGGCAAAAATTCGAGGGAGCGGGCGCGGCGGTTGGCGCCGGAGAAAACTTCGGTGCCCCAGAGAGTGGGGTCGTTGGCGCGGAAAAGCAGGAGTCCACCGGAGCGGTTGTCGGCCTGGCGGGTGAGCGATTCGAGATCGGGATGGAATGGCGACGGGAGCGGCTGAGGCTCCGGTTCCTCGATCTTCGGCTCCGGAATCGTGGAAGTCGCCGCCTCGTTCGCCGCCAGGGCCGCGGCCACGGTGGCGGCGGTGATGGGTTGCGGGCCGATTTCTTCTTCGGAAATCGTCGCGCTTTCCTCCGTCGGGATATCCGGGCCGAAAAACGGCTCGATCCGGGCTCCCTCGGGCATCGGTCCGACGCTGATTTCAAATCCGGCTCCGGGTTCGATCGATTGCCCCGCCCACGCAAAGGCCTGACCGGAACCGATGCTCTCGCGGTGGCCGAATCCCCAGCCGCCGGCCCCGAATTTCGTTTCCACCTCGCGAGGGAGTGCCTCGTCGAACAAACCGAGGTGCGAGGCGCCGAAGTACTGTTCGCCACGCCCCGACCAGCCGCGACGGACTTTGGCGCAGCCTCCCGAGAGCAGGGCGTCGCGAGTGAGAGTGGCGACGACGGAGTCTCCGGTATCGAGTCGTCGGATGCGGAGAAAACCGACCCCGGCCGGGACTTCGTCCAGGGGCAGGGAAAAGGCGGCCGGCTCGTCGGTCTCGACGGCGTCGAGGAGTTCGGTCTCGGTGCGGCTGTTCCAGAGCCGGGGATCGCGCCCGCGAAACACGATGATTTCGCCGTCGGACACGGGCACGGAATCGCCCGCTC
>JAGRPB010000022.1 GCA_020439945.1 Verrucomicrobiia bacterium | reverse complement strand
TGGGATCTTCCTTGGGCACCAGTTTTCCGCCACCGCTGGCGGCGATCATTTCGGGGAAGGCGCCGTGATCGGGGGCGACGACGGGGACGCCGCAAGCCATCGCTTCGAGGGCGTAGATGCCCTTGGGCTCGACGAATCGGGCGGGCACGGAAAAGACGTCGAGATCGCGGAAGAAGGCGATTTTCCCGGCCATGTCGGGCGACCCAACAGGGTTGAATCGCGGGCTCAACCCTCTTTGATCGATCCGGGCGACCTGCTCATCGTAGAAGGCGCGATCCTTTTCGGACAACCAGCCGCCGCAGTGAAACTCCACGTCCTCGAAGCCGGGTCGCGTCGCGAGATCGAGGAAGGCATCGACCATGATGTCAAAGCCCTTCTCGGGACAGAGTCGAGCGAAGTAACCGATGGCGCGCGGCAATTCTGCCGTTGATGCCTTCTCGGCGCGCTCCCTGGCCACGGTCACGAAGTGGTCCTCCTCGACACCCAGCGCGGTGCGACGAAATTTCTCGGCCGGGATCTCGAGCAGTTGCGCCATGCGTTGCCGATAGAATTCGTTGAACACGATGAATCCATCGACATCCGCGGCGAGCGCCCGCATTTCGGCCAGCACCTCGGTCCGCCACGGTTCGACCAGCTCGTCGAGAAAGACGTCGTCCCCCTGCAGTGTCACCAGGATGGGCACGCCGGGGAGTTCGCGGCGGATGGCGGGAATGGAGCCGCCGACCAGCAGGTTGGTCAGGCAGATGAGGTCGGGCTTCATCTCCTCCTTCAGCCACGTGACCAGCCGGTGCACTTCCTTGCGCTGGTGCCCGTGCTCGCCGCGCACCATGGAGAGGGTCATGCCGCCGAGTTCCTTCGCGTTCACATTCATGGCGCCGGAGGCGACGCGGCGGATGAGTTTCGGGTTGTCGAGCCAGCGATCGAGAAACTCCGGGATCCAGCGAAAGAGCGGGATCTTTTCCTGGAGATAGACGTTGATGCCTCCGAAGAAGACCTTGTCCATGCTCACGTTTTCATCCTCGGTGCGGATGGGCGTGTAGAGCG
Source organism: Verrucomicrobiia bacterium (assembly GCA_020439945.1). GTDB lineage: Bacteria > Verrucomicrobiota > Verrucomicrobiia > Verrucomicrobiales > DEV007 > JAEUHH01. The sequence continues at coordinate 41,565 of JAGRPB010000022.1, read as the reverse complement.
GCACCAGCGCCACATCGAGCCCGCGTTTCCGCAGTCCGGCGGCGACGGCATTGTCCCGCATGCAGCTGCCGCAGAACATGCCGGCGGCGCCGGCGGTGAGATAGACGATTTTTGGGGGAGGATTCAGGGCTCTGGATTCAGGATTCGGTGTTCAGGGGCGGTCGCAGAAATTCCATTCAGACTTTCATGGCCATTCGATTCATTCGTGAAAATTCGTGTTCAAAAGAATTGGCAAACACGAATGGCCACGAATTTGAGGAATTAACACGAATGGCGCTGGCGCTCCCGGTCAATCTCGGAGGGGTTTGAGCATCGCACGCCAGGCGATGGCCGCAAGGACGGTGAAAATCGCCACGCCATACCAGCGGACCGGTCCATGCCCGAAAACGATGGTGCCGTTAAAAATCATGAAGGCGAGAAAGACGTGCCAACCCCACCAGAGTTTACGCATCATGCCCTCCGGCCGGACTTTTCCGGTGATCCACCAGCGGGCGACATCGATGCCCCAGAGCGCGGCGACGAGGTAGTTGAGCCAGAGACCGAACCCGCTGCTGAATCCGGTCTGTTCCGCGGTTTGTCGCGCCGTTTCCGCGTAGGCGACCGCGTGGCTCCATCGATAGAATCCGGCAAAGGCCGCCATGACATGGAGGAGGTAGGCGACCAGTCCGATCGTCCAAGTAAAGCGAAGGCATCGTCCCCGGCGACCGCGCAGCAAACCGGCGATGACACCCGCCCACGCCGCGACCGCCACCCAGATGGAAATCCGGGTGACCATCGCCGGCAGATCAGCGTTTCCCATTAGCGGCAGCTTGCCATCTTTCCTCCGTCTCCGCCATCGCGCCGAACGGTTTCCCTTGAACCGGGACGCTTTTCGGTCACGCTATCGGCTCGAAAACGCAACTTTTCCCGGAAAGCCGGCGTTTTCTCCATCGTCTCTCAATTTCGTCAGCCCCCGAATCAGCCTCATACCCTTTTTATGTCTGCTCCTGTCGATCAGATCCAGACGGTCAAGGTTCCGAAACCCGTGCCCATCACCACGACGCGTTTCCGGTCCCCGAAGAAGAACATTCCCCAGACCAAGGCCGAGCGCGACGCGCTGCTGGCCTACATCCGGGAATACATCGAGCGGGAAAATCCCGTGCCGCCGATGCCGCTGGACGAACTGGAGGTCCACGCTCGCAAGATTCTGGCCGACACCGGCTACAGCGAGATCTACCTCCACTACACCGCCGTCACCCTCAACAACGAGATGTGGCGGGAAACGCTCGCCGCCATTCCCTACGAGCGTCGCCTGCTGTTGATGCCGAAGTGCCTGCGGGTCGAGGACAAGTGCCCCGCGCCTTTCGATGAGTTCGGCCTGCTCTGCAAACAATGCGGTCTCTGTTCGATCCAGGATTTCCAGAACGAGGCCGAAAAACTCGGCTACGCCGTTCTCGTCGCCGAAGGTTCCGCCATCGTGATGTCGCTGATCCAGACCGGTCAGATCGAGGCGATCGTCGGCATTTCCTGTTTGCCGGTGCTGGAACGCACTTTCCCCTACGTGGAAGCCGCAGCCATTCCGTCCATCGCGGTGCCGCTTTTGCAGGACGACTGCATCAACACCACGGTCGATATCGACTGGGTGTGGGACTACATCCACCTGACCAGCGACGACCAGACGCGCCGACTGAATCTCAACGCGCTTCACGACGACGTCCGCGACTGGTTCACGCCCGAAGGCATCGAGCAGGTCATGGGCCCCGCCGAGAACGAGCAGGAAAAAATCGCCCGCGAATGGCTGGCCCGCGATGGAAAGCGCTGGCGTCCCTTTCTCACTGTGGCGGCATACCAAGCGCTGCGCGACGATCGCGGCGAACCGATTCCCGAAGACATCAAGAAGATCGCGATGGCGGTGGAGTGTTTCCACAAGGCGTCGCTGATTCACGATGACATTGAGGACGAAGACTTCGGCCGGTACGGGCAGCCCACGCTTCATGCCGAGCACGGCATCCCTGTGGCCCTGAATGCGGGCGACCTGCTCATCGGCGAAGGTTACCGCCTGATCGGCGAATGCGAAGCCCCCGACGCGCAGAAGACCGAGATGCTGCTCGCGGCTTCCGTCGGCCAACGCGAACTCTGCCTCGGGCAGGGCGCGGAACTCGTGTGGGCCCGCAATCCGGTGCCGCTGAAATCCCGCCAGGTGCTCGACATTTTCCGCCAGAAGACGGCGCCCGCCTTCGAAGTCGCGCTCAAGCTCGGCGCCGCGTATGCGGGCAAACTGAGCGAAGTCGCCGACGTGCTGAAAGCGTATTCCGAAAACCTCGGCATCGCCTACCAGATCCGCGACGACATGGACGACCTCGGCGAGGACGCCGGCGAAAACGCTCTCGAAAAAATGCGCCCCAGCGTCCTGCTGGCGGTGGCTCGCGAACGCGCCAAGGGCGAGGACAAGGCCGTCCTCGAGTCGCTCTGGAGTCACGAAGATCTCGATGGGATCGCCCTGCACAAGATCCGGAAACTGGCGCACGAAGTCGAAGCCGACGAGAAGTGCCTGCTCCTGCTCGAAACCTACAAGGATGCGGCGGTGCGATCGCTCGCCGACCTGGAGAACGCAAATCTCAAGGGCCTGCTGCGCCGCGTGATGGGCAAGATTTTCAACGACCTCGAGATCAAGGGGTGGTGCCGTGAGTTCGAAGTGAAGAACGGAGTGCGCGAGGACGAAGCCGTCTCGGAAAACGCGACGGAAACTGTCACCGCGTAAGGCTCGCCACTCGATCCTCTATCCCCATTCCTCACCCCTTCTTCCAATGATCGCCGTCGTCGTACGTTTCAAAGTCAAAGAGGACTGCGCCGACCAGATGCTCGAGGCCCTGGCCGACAATGCCCGCCATTCGCCGGACGAACCGGGTTGCCACAAGTGGGAATACTCGCGCCGTCTCGATGACCCGAGCGAGTTTGCCATCTACGAGATCTACGACGACCTCGACGCCTTCCAGGCCCATCTCGACAGCGATCATTTCGCCCGTTGGAAAGCCGTCGCTCCCGATCTCTGGGAGTGGAAGGAATCGGCGAAATACGAGATCCTCTGAAGCGTCGTCCGCCTGAGGACGTCACGTTTTTGTCACGAAAAACGGCGGGGTCGAGCGTCCCCTGACCGGTGATCGGGTGCCAGGTCGGCATTCCGGATTCTGCACCGATTCAAGTTGCCGACGCGCTTCTCATACGGCGTCTCGGCAGATCATCAATTTTCGTTATTTCCAGGCCCTCTTTTGCGATTTAACATGCTCGTTAGCATGCCAAGAAACGAATTCTTCACATGCCAAATTCGTTGCCAAAACGGTCATGAAAAAAGGCGGGGAATTGAGCATTTGGTCGCCGTCGAAACGCATGTCGTGATTCGGCTCTACCTAATCCAACTGCACATCACCTACCAACAACCTGCATGAAGAAAAACATCGCCTGGCCCTCCACCCTTGTCTTGGGGGCCTCTCTGATTGCGGCGCCCGCGCTGCACGCCGGAACCGACACCTGGTTCACCCCGCTGACTACGTCGGCCACCGTCGTCAATCCCAACGACATCGAAGAACTCACCGCTCCCTGGGTCGCCCCGGCCGGTCTCCAGCAGATCAACTGGGTCAGCCTCGCGGAAGTTGAGAATCCCATTCTCAGCCCCGGCCAGACCATCCAGCGCGTTGCTGGCCTCGATGCAGTCGCCTCCATGTTCGACATGACGGCCTGCCACCCTAACGGCACTCATCTCTTTATTCCTCATGAAACGGAATTCGGTGCCGGGGTGACCCGTTATGACATCTACGCCAACTCCTGCCAGTTGCTCTTTGCGGGTGACGGTTCCGGAAACTGGACCAGCGACTACGGCGCCTTCGACCCCTGCCGCTGGACGCCGAACGGCACGCTCTTCCTCGCCGAAGAATGGTCGGGTACGGGCAAGGTAGTCGAAGTACTCAATCCCATGGATGACCCCAACAGCATCCAGACCCGCCAGCTGACCGCCATTCCCCGCGTCGCTCACGAAGGGATTAACTTCAGCCTCAAATACAAGAACACGATCTATTTCATCGACGAGTACAACTCGGGGTCGATCTACAAGTTCGTGATGGCAAAGCGCGGCGACTACACGAAAGGACAGACCTTCGTTCTTCGCGTGGACGACTTCGTTTCCACCGGTGGCGTGGCTGAGGACAACTGGGACGAACAAGCCCAGGGCGTGTCCCGTGAGGGCCGGGCTTCCTGGATTCCGCTCACGGATAAGAACGGCGTCGCTCTGGCCGGAATCACCGATCCCTTCCGTGACGGCCCTTCCACCGACCCTCGCTCTGACAACACCTGCCGCGGTGGTCGCCCGGCCGCCGACGACGTGGACGCCACTCCCTACGGCCGTCCCGAAGACATGATGGTGAGCCGACTCCGCAATGGCCGCGAAGTGGTCTACGTCTGCATCACGTCCGAGCAGAAGGTGCTTTCCATCGAGATGATCAACACCCGTGGCGGAGCTGCCGGTCCGCAGGGCGGAGGTCGCGCCATCGTTCGCACCTTCCTCTCCGACGCTGGCACCCCGAAGAACCTGGGCTTCCCCGGAACCACCGGAATCCTGAACTCGCCGGACAATCTGGCCATGGACGGAGCAGGCAACATCTATGTCATCGAAGATCAGCCGAACGGCAGCTCCACCGGTGGTGACATCTGGTTCGCCCGCGACCGGAACAGCGATGGTGTGGCCGAGTCTCTCGACCACTTCCTCAGCCTCCGGGCCGATGGTTCCGAATCCACCGGGATGATTTTCAATCCCGCCGTGCCCACGGAATTCCACATCTCCGTGCAGCATCCTGACAGCACCAACCTGAACAACGTGCCCGACGGCTTCGGAGACGCGGTCTGGACCTTCAACCTCAGCGGTATCGATAACAAGCGTTTCGTCCGCTCCCTGACTCGCGGTCGCTTCCGTCGGCTTACGAATCAGTGATCTTCGGGTCCTTCTGAGACCTGCTTGTCAATTCACTCCGGGAGGGCGGCCCAAACAGGGCCGTCCTCTTCGCGAGATAGACGTCACCACCGGTTCCAGACTCAACCCTTCACTCCGATGCAGAAAATTTCTACCTCCCAAACTCTGCCTCACCTCCTTCTCTACCTGCTCTGTCTTTCCTTCTTCACGGGTGTCGCCCTGAGCGAGGAGGAAAAAGAAGATCAGCGCCCCATCTTTCAGGAATTGCTCGGCTACCTGCACGAACTGGACGAGGTCCTTCCGCCGGTTCCCGACATGGCGCCGGTTCACACTCTCTACAATCCCGAGGCCGTGGTGCCTCCCCAATGCTACACCCGCACCGAGGCGAAGGCGAATCCCTGCTACGTCTGTCATCAGGATCAGATCCCGGAGCGGGAAAACCGGATGAACGACCGCGACCTCCAGGTCGCCTACAGTTTCAGCGACGCGGGCACCCTCAATCACTGGAAGAATCTCTTCGAGGATCGCAGTGCGAGGGTGGCCGCCATTCCGGACGAGGAAATTCGCCGTTACATCGCCGAGGACAACTACTCGGAATTGGCGGGGCGTCTGAGGGAAAAAAATTTCCAAGGCTACGTTCCCGATCTCGCCAACCTCCAACTTGGCGCGGCAGCCTTCGACGAAGAGGGATTTGCCAAGGACGGGAGTCACTGGGTCGCGTTCAACTACAAGCCCTTCCCCAGCACCTTCTGGCCCACCAACGGTTCGACGGACGACGTCATGATTCGGCTTCCCGAGATTTACCGAACCGACAAGGACGGCCGCGATTCGCGCGAGATCTACAAGACGAACCTCGCCATCCTCGAGGCAGCCATCAAGGGCGTGGATTCCATCGGTTCACTCCCCCTCGATGAAACCGCGATCGGAAAGGACGTCGATGGCGATGGCAAACTGGGAATCACCCATTCAATTTTCAAAAATACCGGGTGGGTCGGCGCAGCCGAGGGATATTTTCTCGATTCCCACCTCTATCCCGGAGGCACCGAGTTTCTGCACACCGTCCGCTACGTCGGTCTGAACGAAGACGGCACCGTCGGAGTTTCCACCCGGATGAAGGAGGTCCGCTACATGTGGAAGGTAAAAGCCTACTCGAAACCGGTTTACGGCCGGCAATATGATCTCGAAGCCATGGAAAAAGAGGCGGGCAACCTGCCGGGTTACGTCAGCGTTCAACAGCACGGGCTCGACAACGGAAATGGCTGGGCAATCAGTGGTTTCATCGAAGATCGCAAGGGCCGGCTCCGCTTCCTGACCCACGAGGAAAACTTCGCCTGCATGGGTTGTCACAACACCATTGGTTCGACCATTGACAAGACCTTCAGTTTCGCGCGCAAGATCGATGGCGCCGAAGGCTGGGGCTACATCGATCTGCACGGCATGTTGGACGCGCCCAGCAAGGGCGAAACCGTGGGTGAGATCGAGCTGTATCTCACCCGCGCCGAGGGAGGCAGCGAATTCCGCAACAACGATGAAATGGCGGCCCGCTGGTTCAAGGCGGACGGCACCATCGATCCGAAAAAGATCGCTCGGGCCCGGGACGTCTACGACTTGATCGTTCCCTCAACCGAACGCGCCCTGACGCTGAACAAGGCCTACCGCACCATCGTGGAGGATCAGGACTTCATCTACGGGAAGGACGCCATCGTGACGCCTCCGGCCAATGTTTACGACAAGATCGACAACCAGACCTCTCCTACTCTGCCCGAAGAGCGGACCTACGACTACGACATCATTCTCGACTGGTCGGCGGTGTCCGGCCACGAGCCTTCAAAGCCCGAGAAAACCGTGACCACCTCCTCCGACTAAGCCAAATCAACCTCAATCCTCTACGCTTCCCATGAATCCTCGATTCCTGATTTCCCTCCTTGCCACGATCACTCTGATTACGATCGTCGGCCTCTTCGGCCTCCGTCATTTTGGCAACGATGACCCCACCAGCGGTTCGACGAGTTCGTCCGAGCCTGCCACCGCAGCGAAAGCTACCGATCCCGACACCACGGTCACGCTGACTGAGGCGACCACCGAAGAAATCGCCGAATCAGAAAACGCCGAAGATTCCGACGCCATGGCGAGCGATCCCGAATTCTACTGGGAGGATCGCCTCTCCAATCTCCTGGACAACGAAGGGATCAATGACCGGGAACTGGGCAGGCAACTGATCACCCTGGCCACCAACGAAAAAGCGCCCATCGAAATCCGCGAGGACGCCTTTCGGAACGCGCTCGTCTTTACCGATGACCGAAACTACACCGAAGATCTCAAGCCTCTCGTCGCCCGGATCGACCTTCCCGAATCCTTCAACGACGAAGTGCTGGAGGATCTCTTCAATCGCGATCCCGAGACAATTTTACCGACTGCCCGGGAGATTGCCCGGATACCGGGTCATCCGCTAGCGGATGCCATCGATGAATACGTCAAATCGATCGAAGAAGAACTCACGGCGGTCAACTGACGCAACTTCTCCGGCAGACGATCGAGATGGCAACCACGGCACCCCCGGGGCCAGGAGACAGGAATTCCGGATCGAAGGACGGGACTTTCGCATTGCCACCGTTCTTGCGCGCGGGCATGGTTATCGTCCATGTCGCAGCCCTGTTCCACCGATCAACCGAAGCGCAAGATGCGCAAGCCGGACGAAGATCGCGAACTGGTCGATCGGGCTCGCGGCGGCGACACGAAAGCTTTCGACGCGTTGGTGGAGAAATACACTCCGCGCCTCTACGGGCTGGTCTATCACATGACCTCGAACCGCGAGGACACCCACGACATTCTCCAGGACGTTTTCGCCAAGGCCTACCGTTCGCTGAAACGATTCCAGGGCAAATCGTCCTTCTACACCTGGATCTATTCAATCGCGGTCAACATGTCCCTGAATTTCCTGAAGAAGCGGGGACGGCAACGCAAACTGAGCCTCGACGATCTGGATCTGGCGATTCAGAACGACGAGGAGTTCATCGAGCACACCTCGAAGACCGATCCGGTGCGCGAGGCGAACCTGAACGAGTTGCAGCAAAGATTGAACGCCGCCATGCAGGAGCTGTCAGATGACCACAGGGCAGTGGTGACGATGTATGATATCCAAGGACTTCCCCATGCGGAAATCAGCCGGATTCTCGGCATCTCGGAAGGCACGGTTCGTTCGCGTCTCTTTTACGCCCATCGCCAGTTGCAGAATTATCTCGAGGAATTTCGCCGTTGATTTGAGCAAAAAACTGATCAGCTTACCCGGTCCCCAAGAGGCTGAGGGTTTCGAGTTCACCGCAAGACCATGAGCGAGTTTCAAGACATCGAACGCCTGTTGCGTCTGAAGCGCTACGAACGGCCGCCGGAAGATTTTTACGAAAACTTCCTGGAGGGCTTCAAGGAACGGCAGCGGGGGGAAATGCTGAGGCAATCGGCTCGCGGACTGCTCTGCGAACGGGTTTCGACCTGGTTTTATGGCATCGGTCCCCGTCATTGGATGGCGGCGGGAGGCGCGGCCACGGCGATGATCGCGGCGGGATTTTTCCTCATGCCCGGCTCGGAGGAAAATACCGGCCTCATGCAGATCGAAGAGGCCGGCGCGTCTCTGTCGCAGGACAGCGCCGAAGCGGACGACGAAGACCCGGCCGAAAAGGCGGCATCATCGGCAGACGACAGCGCCGAAACGCGCTGACCGGAACGGACGCCGCACCGTGGTTCTCAGAGCTTTCGCGCGACCACCGCGCCGCGATCTCCCGCCGTATCAAAGTAGCGGGCATCGCCAAATCCAGCCGCCTCCAGCAGGGCGATCATTTCGCCACTCCCATAGCAGCGCCCCTGGGTGGAGTGTACCAGGATGCAGGAGTATTCGGCCACCGGTAGCGGGCCTGTTTTTTCCGCGTTCAGAAACGTTTCATGAATGATGATGAGACCGCCGGACGGCAGGGCGGCGGCGGAATGACCCAACAGGGTCGCAATCTCGGGAGTATCCCAATCGTGCATCACGTTCGAGAATAGATGCGTGTCGGCATCCTTTGGCCACTTGCCCGAGAACATGTCGCCGGTCACGACCTCCACCCGATCGGCGAGTCCGCGCTCGGCGACTTTTTCCCGGGCCAGGGCATCCACCGGGGCCTGCTCCATCACGGCGGCGGTCAGATGAGGATGATTCGCGATCAAGGCACAGGCATACACGCCCGATCCACCACCGACGTCGAGCACCCGTTTCCGGTCGGCGAGATCTTCGGCGAGATGATCGGCGAGCGCCTTGCCGAGAAACAGCCCGCGGCAATCCATGGCCGCCGTGAAGGCGACGGCAAAGTTCTCATCGTGCATCGCGCCGTGCCAATCCTCTTCGGCATTCTCATGCCCGCTCCACTGGGCCGGTTTCCCGGTGGTGAGCACCCGGACGAAGTCCTTTACCACGGGGCGATCCTTGAGCGAACCATAGTAGCCCGCCAGCGACCACGGTGAATCCGAGACCAGGTGTTCGCGCGCCATCCCGGTCACCTGCAGCGTTCCCTCCAGTCCCTCGGCGATGAAGCCATTGGCTTTGCAAAGCGTGATCAGCACATCGGCGGGACGGGGCGCCCAACCCATCATATCGCGGACCTCCTCGAAGGAGCCCGGCTGCTCCGCGAGACGGGTGAAAAAGTCGAATTCGACGATCGCCGCCGTGAGCATATCGACGGCGTAAATACCGTCGCGATAGCGGAGGATCTTGGTGGGGTCGGTTTTGGGGAGGGTCTGAAGAGACATGAACGGAAAAGATACACCGGAACGCGATCCCTCGCGGCGGGAAAACCGCCTTTCGCGAAATTTCCGTCACCGTCCCATGAAGACAACCGGAAGACCAACCGAGCTTACTTGGGTCGGTAAGCCCGGTCAAAGTGGGTGTATCCCCCGTCCACATGAATGATCTGCCCCGTGGTGTGGGCGGAGCGGGCACTGAGCAGAAACAACACCGCGTCGGCGATCTCCTGCGGCTCGGTCATGCGTTGGCCGAGGGGAATGCGTTCTTCGATTTCCCGCCGCCGCTCGGCGGGATTGGGCTGGGAGGCGAGCCAATCGTCATACATCGGCGTCCACACTTCGGCTGGCACCACCATGTTCACTCGCACGCCATCGGTGGCGAGATCGACCGCCCACTCACGCGTCAGCGCGGCCAGACCGCCTTTGGCGGCAGCGTATCCCGACGTCCCCCCCTGCCCCGTCCACGCCACCTTGCTGCCGATGTTCACGATCGATCCCATCACACTGTTGCGCAGGTAGGGAGCGGCCAGATGGGTCACGGTGAAACATTGGACGAGATTCTTTTCCAGCGAAGCCCGGAACTGATCCGGCTTGGCGCCCAGCCCCATCGCGTCATTGACCCCCGCATTGTTCACCAGTCCATCGATGGTCTCGAATCGAACCATGGTGGCTTTGATCGCCTCCGCGACCTGATCGGCGGAGGTCAGATCGACCCGCAGATAGGCGCCGTCGGCATGCTCGATATTCATTTCCGCCAGCAGGGCGGCGCAATCCTCTTTCGGTTTGCGATCGAGGATCACTGGCAGGGCGCCTTCGATCACCAGCGTCCGCACGATCGCCTCCCCGATACCGCTCGCCCCACCGGTGACGACCACCACCTTGTCTTTCAAGTCGAGATTCATGATTCAACCTAGCGCAAGGGATCGGGGAATGCCTCGTTTTTCCGCGACAGGAGCCTCGCCGGGCCGTCTTAACCACGTGGCTGTCTGCGGTTCTCGACAGCGTGTGGATCGCGGCAAAAATATCGCTTCTAGAAATTTTCAAATAGGCTTGATATTTAAGTGATCTTCAATAAGGTGGCCTTGCTGCACCACTCAGCGACCACTCAATGGATCACCGTCCGTTAACCGCCAAAAGGCGATCTACGGCGACTTCGCGCGCGTTGTCCCGTTGTCGTTTTTCCATCTTTTCGCTCGCACTAGCGATCGCCACAGGACCACTCGTCTCTTTCTCCCTCGCTCAGGAAAGCGAGCAGGCGCCCAAGCCTGCCGAATCCTCCGAAGCTCCGGCAAAGACGGATGGAAACTCCGGCGATCTACCCAGCGACGACGCAATCCTCAACCGCCTGCCGGAGTTGTCCACGGACTACGTGCAGAACCTGCTTGGGATCTATGCCCGGTTGAACAATGAGAGGATGATTGCCGCGCTGTCCGACGAACTCCGCCGGCGGGATCCCAACGGAACGCTCCCGGACACGGAATCGGATCTGGTGCAGGATGCCATGGATCTGGATGACGAACCGCCCAGTCCCTTCGAGATCCTGGAAAACAAGATCGACGGCCTCGTTCAACAGCAGAAATACACCGAAGCCGTGGCGCTGATGGAGAAGGAACGGACCACCACCTTCAAAGGAGCCGACTTTCCTTTCGAAGTCGATCTCGGCGATACCTACGCCACCATCGGCAATCTGACCGCCGCGCGCGAAGCCTACTCCCGCGTCACCATTTCAAAAACCGCTCCAGAATCGCAGCGCTCGCTCGCCGAGAGCGGATTGGCCGAACTGGATAAGCTGGAGGCCGTGCTCGCCGGCTACGAACTGATCAGGGTTCACAAGGCGGAAGCGGCGCTGGCCCACGCCGAGGAGCTTCGCAAGAAGTACCCGGACGATCTGGAGGTGCAACTGTTCTACGCCCAAGCCCTGGTGCCGAACTACCACTACCTCGAGGCGCTTCCCATGCTCGAGGACATCAAGGCCAAGCACTATCGCGGCCAACCCTACCCCGCTCAGGACGCGCTGGCGGAAACCCTTCGGGCAGTGGGTCGTTTCGACGACGCGCGCGCGGCTTACGCCGAATTGTCCAAGGATCCCACCGTTCCCGCGCATGTTCGCGAGGAAGCGGTCGTTGCCGAGCGCGAGGTGGCACACCTGCGCACGGGCACCGTGGACGCCAGCTTCGAGGCACTCTCCGAAAACGAGGGTGAAGGCTATTTCGGACGACTCGACGTCTCGGCGCCCATCCAACCGGATCTCTATGGCGGCGTCCGGGCCTGGGCCTACGAGGTGGAGCTGTCCAAGGAACGCTCACTCCGCCAGTCGTCCGGCGACTTCCTGGGCGCGGTGGCTTTCGTCCGCAAGTATTTCGACGACAACCTTTCCTATGTTGAAGGCCGCATCGGCGGTGGATCGCACGGCGAAGTCTCGGGCGGCGTTTCCTATGGTCACGAATCCCCCTACCTCGGCGTGTTGGGATACGAGATCGCGATCGATGCCAACCTGCCCGCGATGGATTCCCTCCAGATGATCGCACTGGACGGCGTCGAGAACCGGGTCAGCGGGTCGATCGATCTTCCCCTCCCAAATCGCTTCGAAGCGTCGGCGGGCGTGTGGGGACGACAGGTGAAAGCCGATCGCGCCGATCTCGGCGACGGATGGGGCGCCTACGTCGAAGTGGGTCGTCCCATCTGGGAAAACGTGACCGAGACCAAGCAGATCTTTCTCGGCTATCGCGGCGAATACGAACAGTTCGACGCCAACCGGATTTCGGCCGGCGAAGCGAAACGTCTCGGTTACAACGGCGATCCCGCCGACGGAGCCTTGCTCGGGGAAGACCTCATCGAGCCGCTCTACCATCCCCACGGCCTCAATCTGAGCTACGAGGCACAGGTCAACTCCCGCTTGTTCACCTACGTTGGCACCGGCTTGTTCTTCGATTTTGCGGACGACGAATGGGATTATCAATTCACCGCGGGACTCGAATACTCGCTCGGCAAGTCTGTCGATCTGGTCATTGAAGGCGGTTACTACTCCGACGGAACAGGCGCCAGCAACGACGATTCCGAAGTCTTCGTCGGCATGATCGGTATCCGCGCCTACCGCTGATCTGAATTGAGATTTCATCACTGATGACCACCAAAGCTCAGCCGCATGACACCCAGGACGACCTCGCGACGCTCACCAAACGTCCATCGATCTGGAAGACCGCACCCATCGATGCCGCTGTCCTGCTGGCCATTCTCGCCGTCTGCAACTGGCTGATCAGCAAGGACGATCCCGGCTGGCAGCGTCTCAACCCAACCCCGTGGCTGGTGTTGCCCTTTTTCCTCGGTGGGCGTTACGGCGCCGCCGCCGGTTTGGTGGGCGCCCTGCTCGCCGCCGCGTCCGTCCTGCTTTTGCAGTGGTCGTTTGGGAACATGACGCCGCAGGCCCTCTTCACCACCAAGCCCTACTACTTTCTCGCGCTGGTACTCGGAGCGGCGGTGGGCACGCTGATACATCGACTGGTGGCGGGTCCTTCGGATCAGCTTCGTCGTCAGGCCATCGCCATTGCCGACCGAAATCAGCGTTTCGAGGAGGACATCGCGCTGTATCGCGCCAATGAATCCCGACTCCAGCAGGCGCTGCTTCTCGAGGGCGCCGAAAACCTCTCCCTTCCCTCGGAAATCCAACGCCTTTTCGCCGGAGATCATGGCCGCTTCGATGACGGCTTGCTCGAACTCTTCACCCGCGATTTCGGCGTCATCGCCGCCGCCATCTACCGGGACGAAACCGGGCGCCATCCCGTGCTCACGCGAGCCGCGGTCACCAGTGCCAGCGAGACCGAGTTTCCCGAAACCCTGCCCAACGACGCCGCGCCTCTGGCCGAAGCCGCGTTGAGTTCCGGCAAGCTGGCCACCTGGCAATCCTCCTGGGACGGTGGGATTCCAAAGACCGAGGAGGGCTCTTCCCATCGCCCTCACCTGGCCGCCATCCCGTGGCAGCAATCCGCCGCCACCCACTCCGGTCCGCGGGCCGTGCTGCTCATCGCGCGAATGGAATTTGGCGCCATCACCTGGGACAATTTCGCCCGGATCGAGGCGGTTCTCGATTGGTGCCTGGGTCGCTTTCAGGCTTCCGATCTCGGGGCGGAGACGAAGGACCCGAATCGCAAGCGCCTTCTCTCGAATCAGCTTTTCGCCCGCCAGATCGAGATTGCGCATCGTCTCGAGAAAGATCTCCACCTGCCGGGGCGCCTCATCCTTTTCGCCGCGAATTCGAGCGCCCCGTCCACCGTTCTCGAAACCTTTGCCGAACGCCTTGGCAATGCGGCGGCCCCCGGAGATCCGGTAGGCGCGGTCGGCGACGGAAAAACCATCCCCATCGCGATCGGCGTCCTGTCCCCCGTATCCTCGCACGAAGCCGCGGACCAGATCGCGACCCAACTGCTCAGGCGCACGGAGACCGAAGACGACTCGGTGAAACACCACGTCTTCAGCCTGACGGAAGCGATCCGAATCGTGAAAGGCAGCCAATCCGCCTCAAACGTCCAGGCCCATGCCGCGGCCCCGACTCCACAGAAGCCAGCGGCGGCCCCCGAAGCGGTGAATGCCCCCGCCTCAACCGACTGAGACCCAGCAAATTCTCTCCACCGCCGATGGCACGCTCTCCTCTCCTGCTGGTTTTCGCCCTCCTGGCCGCGCTCGACACGGCCGCCATCCTCGTGGGCATTCAGCAGATCGGTTCGTCAAATCTGCCACCGCTTCCGGCGGCGATCGGCATCCACCTGCTCGTGGTTTTCATCGCCATTGCCGCGGTCCGACTCTATCCTGGCGCCAAGGAACAGCCGGGCATCGGCACACTCGGCCTGCTCGCCGCCCTGCTTTGCCTGATGTCTCCCGTTCTCGGATGTCTGATCGGAGGGTGGCTGGTGGCCGGGCAACCGCGGCCCAGAGAGTTGGCCGATCCCTTCGCCGGCATTCGGCTCGGCAATCCACTCACCGGCTCACCGGAACCTCCTTCGGAAGAATCATCGCTCGCTGCCGAAAGCCTCGCCAAAGCGGCTGAAGAAGACAACGGATCGCTCTCTCGACTCGCACCGGCACGACTCCGCGAGCGCTTGGACAAGTCTTCCATTCAGGCGCTGCGCAGTTTGCGTCACCGGCCTGACGCCCGAACCCAGCTCTACGCCCAAGGCGCCCTTTCCGCCCTCTTTGAAAACCGCGAGCAGGCCCTCGATCGTCTCCGGCGAGAGGCCGCCACCGTCCCGGAGAAAACTGCCGAGGCCTTCGCCCTTCGCGAACGCCTCGCCTCCGCTCTCTACGAAACCGCCACCTCCGAACTCCACGGCGATTCGGAATCGCGTTCCATGATTCGAGACGCCGCCGATCAATACGACCGCGCCCTCGCCATCACGCCGTCCGATCCCGCCTGCCTCTACGGAAAGGCCCGTTGCCTGATCGCTCTGGATCAACTCGACCAGGTTCCCGATCTCTATGGCCGGCTTTGCGCTCAAGCCGGGGCCGAGTATTACGCCGACAGACTCGAACTCGCCTACTTCGCCGCGGCAGGAAACTGGCAGCGAACCACCGAAGCCGCCGCCCGCATCGACGGCGATCATCGCGATGGCGGTCTCAGCGGCGCGCAACGGGATTTCTGGCTGAACCGGACCGCCCTGCCCGTCACCTGAAAACCATGTCGAATCCGGAAGAGAGTCCCGCTTCGATCGCCGCTTCCTCCAGGAACGCGGGACAGGCCGACGTATGCCTCCTTCTCGAGGGCACCTGGCCCTATGTGCGCGGCGGCGTATCCACCTGGGTTCACCAGATTCTCACTTCGATGCCGGACGTGCGTTTTTCGGTCGTCTTCATCGGAGCGGAAAAGGACGCCGCCGGTGCTCCGAAATACGATCCGCCCGCCAATCTCGTCAATTTCCAGGAGGTCTTCCTCTTCGATCCATCGAATGCCGCCGAGACGAACGGCGGCAACGCTTCGCGGGGCAAATGGGTCGCCGCCCACCAGGCATTGCGCCGCCTGCTGCTCGACGAATCGGACGGTCGTTCCGAGGCGGAGTCGGATCGCCTCCTCGCCGAGGCCTTTCTCGCGCTTTCTCACTTGGCCGGTCAGGTTCCCTTCGACCGTTTCTGGAGTCATTCGGAAACCTGGAACCTTTTGCAGGAAGTCTACGTCCGCCATTTTGAGCAGGTCCCCTTCATCGAATGCTTCTGGAATCTTCGTTTCCTCTGTGAGCCGGTCTGGCGTCTGCTCCAATTGACCGATCAGCTTCCCGATGCCCGCGTTTACCATGCCGTCTCGACCGGTTACGCGGGTCTGCTCGGCGCCCTCGCGGCCCGCAGTCATCGCAATGGCAGATTCCTTCTCAGCGAACACGGCATCTACGTCCGCGAACGCATCTCCGAATTGCTCCGGGCCGAATGGACGGGGTACGCGGGCAGGAACGGATCCGGATGCGGAGAGATCGCTCCCCTCCGCCGACTCTGGATCGACTTTTTCATCGAGATCGGCCGTTTTTCCTATCACTCCGCGGGCACCATCGTTTCCCTGTTCCAGCGAAATGCCGACATCCAGGCCGAATTCGGCGCGCCTTCGAAACTGATTCGAGTCATTCCCAATGGAGTCAAGCTGGAGCGTTTCGATCCGATTCGCGAAAACCGGCGACAGAAACGCGAGGCCGATCCCAACCGCAAGATTGTCGGCTTCTTCGGCAGAGTCGTTGCCATCAAGGATGTGAAAACCCTGCTCCGAGCCGCGCGTCTCACCATCGACGCCATGCCCGACACCCGTTTTCTCCTCGTCGGTCCCACCGACGAAGATCCCGAATACTTTCGCGAGTGCCAACGCCTGACCAAGGAACTCGACCTGGATCGCTTCGTCCACTTTGGCGGCCCCGCCACTCCCGAGCAGGCGTTGCCGGAATTCGATCTCATGGTGCTTTCCAGCGTCAGCGAGGGACTGCCCTTCGCGGTGCTTGAAGCCTTCGCCTCCGGAATGCCGGTCGTCAGCACCGATGTGGGATCGTGCCCGGAGTTGATCGAGGGCCGTCCCGATGAATCACCCGTCTTCGGCCCGGCCGGCCGGATCGTTCCCGTCGGCGCTCCCGCCTCGCTCGCGGCGGCGCTGATCGAACTCCTGACCGATCGCGATCTCCAGAATCAACTGGGCGATGCCGGGCTCTCTCGGGTCCGCGCCTCCTACGCCGAGCCGGACATCATTTCCGCCTATCGGGAGATCTACCGCGAACTCGCCGAGACTCCGACGGCACCGTCTCCGCAACCCGCCGGACAGACCACGGCTTAACTTCTATCCTCACCAGCAAATGGCAGGCATCGGCTTCGAACTCCGCAAGCTTCTCGTTCCCCGCTCCTGCACGGGAACGATCCGGGCCTATCTCTACGCCGGCATCGTCAGTACCGGGCCGTGGATCGTCTCCATCATCTCGATCATTCTGCTCAACTTCATCCTGCAGCCCGTCATCAACGAGTCCGAGCGCGTGCTGTTTTCCACCACCATCACGCACAGCTACGCGTTGGCACTGATCCTCACCGGCGCCCTGCAGTATGTCCTCAACCGGCACGCCGCCGATCTGGTTTCCGCGGACAAAACCGAACTCATCCTGCCATCCGCCGTCGCCGCCCTGGTGCTGACGGCCTTTCTCTCCCTGGGTGTCGGCATCATCCTTTTCGGCGTCCTGACTTCCGAGTCTCTGCTCTTCAAATGCGCCGCCGTCTCGCTTTTTGTCTACGTGTCGCTCATCTTCGTGGCCGCCAATTACCTGAGTGTGCTGCTGCACTACCGCGACATCGTCACCGGTTTCCTGATCGGCTACGCCTTCGGATGTTTCGCGGCTTGGGTGGGCGCGCAACGCTGGGGCCTGGCCGCCGGCATCGCCGGGTTCGCCTCCGGTCACCTTATTATTTTTGCCGTCCTCTTCGGCTGCCTCCGACGAGAACTCACCACCGCCAACGCTTCGTTGGCCAGTTGGGAGTTCCTGGGTCACTTCCGGAAATTCCCCGGCCTGATCGCCTGCGGATTTCTCTACAATCTCGGGATCTGGATCGACAAATTCCTGTTCTGGCACCTGTCGGCGGAAAATCAGCAGGTCAGCGGCATCCTTCACGCCTCTCCGGAATACGATCTCGCCATCTACCTCAGCCTGCTGTCGATCGTCCCCGGCCTGACAGTGCTGTTCCTGCGCCTGGAAACCGATTTTGCCGCCGCCTTCCGGAGATTTTTCCAAGCCACCAATCAGGGTGGCCGGCTTCGCGACATCCTCGACGCCAAGTCGGAAATGATCGATTCTCTGCGGTCCGGATTCCTCCATCTCCTGTCCGTCCAGGCCATCGTCACGCTCGCCCTGCTCATCTATGCCGACCGCATCGGCGACTGGCTCGGCATCGGAGCCCTCCAGGAAGGCATTTTCCGCATCACGCTCATCGGCGCCTTTCTGCTCACCCTCTTCCTGGCGCTGATGACCATCCTGTTCTACCTCGACGACCGGCGCGGAGCCCTGATGGCCTGCATCGTTTTTGCCGCCGCAAACGGAGGGCTGAGCCTGGCCACCGTCCTCGCCAACGAAGCCTGGTACGGATTCGGATTTGTCGTCGCGGCCGGCGCCGCCATGTTCATCACCGCCTGGCGGGTCAACGCTCGCATCGCCCGCTTCGAATATCACGTCTTCCTGCCCGAAGCGGCCTGAGACTTTTCAGCGCACTTCGTCCGGCCCGAGGTCGGGCGCTGATCCCTGAACCCGGGGCTGGCCATCGAGATCGGTCGCGCCTTCTGGAAAGACGATCCCTGGATCCCCGGCGTCGATGGCGGGTGAATCGGGTGACAGGTGAAGACCGTCATCGGCCAGCTTCGGGTCAACAGGGTAGGATCGCGCACCCAACCCTGTTGAATCCCGAAATGCGGCGAATCCCTGATAGGTCTTTCCGCCCCATACGAATTTGGTGTTCTCGGGGTCAGCACCGGGTTGAAACCAGAGATTGAAATCGAAGTCGTTGGATTGGTCGCGATTCTCGCTGCTGAGGAGCGACTTTTTCGAATCCGCTCGGCCAACCACGATGTTGTTCCGAAAGACATTCGCCTCGGCCCATTGAATCCAGACTTCGGCTTCGGCCTTGGCGTGGCTGGTGTTGTCATGTATCAGGTTGTTGAGAAAGCGGCAGCCCGTCACCCGCCCCCGCTTGCGATCATAACCGCCGAACACCAGGCCGGCCTTGTCGTTTCCGGTGATGACGTTCCCGACCACCGAGATGCCGGACACGAGCACGCCGGGATTCTCGGCCCCGACCTCGAGTCCGAGATCGCATTCGGAAATGTGATTGGCCTCGACCCGAATGTCCGTGCCGCCATCGACGTAAATGCCCGGACCATAGCCTCCACCGTAGGGTGCCCGCACTCGCTCGACGCGATTGCCACGACAAAGTCCGTTGCGGGCCACTTTCTTTCCGGTGTCGTCATCGACGATGCCGTCCTCCCCACCGATGAAATCGATGCCCACGCCGCGAATGTCGTGGACGTGATTGTTGGTCACTTCGAAATTGGTGACGTTGCCGTTCAGCACCAAGGCTTCGCTGGGAGCGGTGTCGCAGTCGTGGATCTCGTTGCCGTCTATGATCACCTGCGAGACCGGTTCGTCGGGATTGGTGCCATAGACCGTGATGCCCATGGCGCTCTTTCCGTGGATTGCGTGAATGACATTATTGCGAAATTCGAGGTGTGATCCGCTACCCTCGAACCGAATTCCAGAACCGTCCTTGGTCTGAAGATCGCGGATCTCGAAACCGATGATTCGGATCCAGCTCTTGTCTTCGATGTAAATGACGTTGTCCTCCGATGAAAGCCCCTGCGCGGTGATCACGGCCCCGGGTTCCGCCTGAAAGGTGACGTAGCCGTCTTCCTCGTTGCCTTCGACTTCGACATACAACTGCTCGTTGTAGAAACCGGGATGCATGATGGCGGTGTCTCCCGGCTCCAGTTCGTCGAAGGCCTTCTGAATGGTCTGCCACGGAAACTCCTGCGTTCCCAAGGCGTCATCATTCCCGTTGGGCGCCACGTGATAGGTCTCGGCGTGGAGGCCTGACACCGACAGCAAAAGGCAGGCGACCAGGAATGCCATCGCCAGGGAATTGGCGAAGAGGAACGCGCCTCGTGGCGGGGTGTTTGGAGGAAATGCAGCCTTCATGAGCGTCCGAAGTTTCACGCATTTTCTCTAAAATCACCATAAAAATTACAAAAAATATTCATTATTAGGAAATTTCGCTTGATTGAATCGCAAAAATTGGATAACTGGTTTCAAGTTAGAAAAACCATAATTACTTGGCTATTCCAAGCTTTAAAGGTTTCCGAGATACCCAGCCCCGCGCCGATCCCATGAAAAGTCCTCGTATTCTCGTCACTGGAGCCGCCGGATTTGTCGGCAGTCACACGGTCGATCAACTGTTGTCACGGGGTTGCCGCGTCATGGGCGTGGATGATCTGAGCACCGGCCGCCTCATCAATCTCAGGAACGCCACGAACAGTCCTCGATTCCGATTCGTCCGGGCCGACATCACGGGTCCGTCGACGCTCAAAGATCTTTGCGAGAGTTTCCGGCCCGACGCGATCATTCATCTGGCCGGCCTGGTGAGCGTGGTACGCGCCCAGGAAGAACCCGGACTCAACTACCGGCTCAACGTTCACTCCACACAGTTGGTCGCGGAGGCGGCCCGCAGCCATGGCGTGAAACGCATCGTCTTCGCTTCTTCGGCGGCGGTTTATGGCGATCATCCCGATCTCCCGCTGGCGGAATCGATCTTTCCCCAACCGATCAGTCTCTATGGCACGGCGAAACGGGCGTCGGAGGAACTGCTGCAGGGCTATGCGACGGCCTACGGAATGGAAACCGTTTGCCTCCGTTACTTCAACATCTTCGGACCGCGCCAGGATCCGCGCTCGCCCTACTCGGGAGTCATTTCGATTTTCGCTGAAAAATACAGCGCCGGAGAACCGGTGACCGTCTTCGGCGACGGCGGCCAGACCCGGGACTTCATTTCCGTTTTCGACGTGGCTCGTGCCAACGCCATCGCCGCGACTCGTCCGGTAGCGACGCCCACCATCTGCAATATCTGCACCGGCCAGCCGAGGCGCCTGCTTTCCATCCTCGACGTATTTCGCAGCACTCATCCGGAGGCACCGGAACCGAATTTTGCCGAACCTCGAGCCGGCGAGATCCGCCACTCGGCCGGAAATCCCGAGCGCGCTTTGGAACGGCTCGGATTCCGCGCCGAAGTCGATTTCGCCGCAGGACTGCGGGCATTCATCGAGGAAACCGGGCCCGCGACTCGCGACTCCGCTCACGCCGAGTTGGTCGCTATCGGTTGATCGCGATCCGTTTGCTGATTCCCCCCATTTCCGAACCGCCCCCGATCCGTTCACGATGAATCGCTCGTCGCTCACTTTCCTGACCACGGCCCTAACCGCGATCTGCGCCTTTGTCTCGACCGCCTTCGCGGACGACGCCAACTCTCTCTACGTCGACTACTCGACCGAGCCCATCGCCCAGCACCTCCTCGCGCACGATCTCTCGATCCTTGCACCGGACGCCACCGCGGATCTCGCCGCCGGGCAGAAGCTGGGAAATCGCTACCTCGCTTACGTAAGCCTGGTCGAGATTGCCGCCGACGCCTCCTACCGCGAGCATGCCCGACAGGCCGGCATTCACTCGCTTCTCACCAACCCGAACTGGAACAGCGAGGCGGTTGACACCAGCGATCCGGCCTGGCGGAAATTCGTGATCGAGAAGCTCGCCCGCCCGGCGGTGGAAAGCGGTTTCGACGGCTTCTTTCTCGACACCGCCGACAGCGTTCGACTGATCTCGGAGAAACACCCCGAGCGCGCCGAGGCCTTTCGCGAGGGCTTGCTCACGCTGATTCGCGAACTGAAAAAGACCTGGCCCGGGAAATCTCTCGTGATCAACCGCGGCTTCGACCTGTTGCCCGACCTGGGCCCCGACATCATCGACGGCGTGCTGGTCGAATCGGTTTTTCGCAGCTTCGATCCGGCCACCCGCGAATACACTTCCGTCGAGCCATCACTGACGAAGACCTTGGTCGGGAAAATCGAGGCGCTGCGGAAAGACGGCTACCCGGTCTACGTCGTCGATTACGTGAAACCGGGCGACAAGGAAACGGTCGCGGATACCGAGGCCCAGATTCGCGCGCTCGGGGCGATTCCGTTTCTCACCACCCCCGACCTCGATGGCACCATCAGCGCCGGCGGTCTGGTGGCGCGGCGCCTGTTGGTTCTGTTCGGTCACGATCCCGTGGAGGCCGAGCGTCATCGCATCTGGCCGGCCGACACCACCACCCACGAGATTCTCCAGATGCCATTGGAGTATCACGGCTACGAAATAGATTACCACGATGTTGGCCAGGGCCTGCCTCCCATCGGCGAAGGTCCCGAATACGCGGGCATCATTCTCGACGAAGAACTGGAACTGCCCTACGAAACCGAGCACGCCTATGCCGACTGGCTGCTGGACCGCGTGGACGCCGGGAAAAAGGTGCTCTTCCTCGGTTCCTACGCGTTCTCCGATCATCACGAGCGCACCCGCATCTTCGAGCGCCTGGGCATTCGCGGCTCCGACGACACTCCCGTTCCCGTGGGTGAACCGGAAATCTCCGTGCTCGACGAGTCGGTCATGGGGTTTGAATCCAAGCCCATCGCCACCCGGCGCGACTTCGAAAACCTGTCCGCCCCGGAAGGCGCCCGCGTCCTGTTGTCGCTCGACGCGAAACTCACCGAGGACGAAAACTCTCCGGTCGCGCGCTACGATACGGCTTATGTGGCGAGCTGGGGAGGCGCGCTGCTTTCTCCCTACATCGTTTTCGAAGCCTCGGAAGAAACGGTGCTCGAATTCGCCGATCCCTTCGCCTTCCTCGGCCAGATCTGGCCGGCGGGAGCGTTCCCGGCCCCCGATCCCACCACTCGCGATGGGTTGCGCGTGTTCTACACTCACATCGACGGAGATGGATTCTCATCGGTGTCGGCCGTGGAACCTGGAAAAACCTGCGCCGAGGTCCTGACCAACGAACTCCTCCAGGATCTCCCCTGGCCGATCACGGTCTCCGTGGTCGAATCCGAGATTCGCGGCCAGATGCTCGCGCAAGCTCGTGGCGAAGGCGAATCCCTGACCGCGATCGCGAAAAAACTCTTTGCCTTGCCGAATGTCGAGCCGGCCTCGCATTCCTACTCGCATCCCTATGTCTGGCACACCCAGGACGTCGAATTCGAGGGGCTCTACGAGGAAAAGAACATGGCGCTCAAACTGACCGCCAAGTATCCGCAGATCGACCAGAAACGGGAAACGATCGATTCACTCCACTACGTCACCGACGAACTTTCTCCCAAGGACAAGCCCGCCGAACTGATGCTCTGGTCCGGCAACTGTCGCCCCTCTCCCGAAGCCCTCCGTTTGCTCCGCGAAGCCGGCTACGAAAACATGAACGGCGGCAACACCATCATCTGCCGACGCTTTCCGGGACTCTTCGGCGTCGCCCCTCGCACCATCACCTGGGATGACGAATTGCAGATCAATGCCGCCAATCAGAACGAATACATCTACACCGGCGGTTGGAATGGTCCCACCTGGGGCGGTTTTTCCCAGGTCATCGAGACCTTCGAAATGACGGAAACTCCGCGCCGCCTGAAACCGGTCAACGTTTACTATCACTTCTACAGCGCGGAGCGGCACGATGCCTTCGCCGCGTTGAAGGAAATCTACGACTGGTGCCGCACTCAGGATCTGCACGCCATGACGGCGCTCCAGTTCGCGAAAATCACGCGCGATTCGTGGGGCACGAAACTGGTGCAGACCGGAAACCACCGCTGGGTGGCCCTGAACGAAGGCCGGCTTCGCACCTTTCGTGTTCCCGGCAACGCGGGTTTCCCCGATCTCGCCCACTCCGACGGTGTCATCGGCTATCGGCGCGAAAACGGCCAACTCTATGTCCACACCGACGGTCGTCCTCGCATCACTCTCCAGCTCGCTTCCGACGAGGTCCGGCACCCGCGCATCGAGACCGCTTCGACCGAGATCCAGGTGAGCGAGCTGACCGCCGATACGGTGAAACTCCAGGTCGCGGACCGTCCGGCGAGTCTTCAGCTTGCCGGGTTTGCTCCGAATCAAACCGTCTCCGTGACGATCGATCGCCTTTCCGAAACACACGAAACCAACGCCGTCGGCCAGTTGAAACTCGAATTGCCCGCCGGTGCCAGCACGACGCTGCAGACCGTTCACCGATGAAACGCAAACCATCGACCACTCGCCCCTTCCATCCAGATTCACGCTACTCGAACCGCCACGGCGGAGGGCGTTTTCTGTCTCTCAAAGGCCTGTTCCTGTTGCTGGCTCTCGCCCTGGGACTGGCCGGCTATCTCATTCCCAAGCAGGCCGAACTGGTGAAGCGGCTCATGGCCGACGGCCGCCACGACCGGGCGCTCGCGCTCGTCGGTGAAGAGATGGCCAAGTCCGCCGACCCGGAAACGGGCGAACCCATTCCGACGGAAGCGACCCCGGCCAACCTGGTGAAACTTTTGCTCGACTCGATCGATCACGATTTCGACGAATCCAGCCGGGTACGCATCGATACCCTCGTGCAGATCACCGAAGATCCCGCCGGTGTCCGCGACGAGCTTCTGTCTCGGCGAAAGGTGATTCCCGGTCCGTTGATGGCACAATTGCTCGATCACCTTGCCACCCGGGCGGTTCAAAACAGTCAACCCGAACTCGCCGTCTCGATCTATCAGGACCTGAAAAAGATCGCTCCGCTCAACCTCGATCAAACCCGAGCCTGCGTTGCCGCCAACCGCTATGCCGGCAATCCGAGGGGTGCGCTCGACACGGTGTCCGCCTACCTCGAGGAGCAGCAGATGCCGTTCACCCAGCTTCCGGAAGACCTCCGCGACCTCATCGTCGGACTTCACCGCGAGTTGAACGAGGGCAGCATCGCTTTCGATCTTTTGTCGGAGGAGTTCAAGGCCACTCTCGATGCCCATGAACGCGAGTCCCTCATCGGGCTGATCACCACCGTCGCCGCACAGTCGTCCCGTCTCCCCGACAGTCTCCCCATTCTCGAGGAATTCCTCGCCAACACCGAAGCGGGAGAAAAGGACTGGCGACAACTCGCCACTCAGAAAACGCCCGGCACGGACGATGCCGACTACCTCAAGTTCGCGTCCATGCTCGCCCAGCACCTGGAATGGAACAACCAGACCTCCGAAGCCTTCGACTACTACCGCAAGCTGGCGGTGATGGGGGATGTCGAGGCTCTCGACCGTTGTGTCACGATCTATCCCTGGGTCGATCGCCAGGAAGACGTGACCGATCTGCTCCAGACCGTCGTGCCGGTGGTTCAACGCGAACGTTATACCCTGTTGCTCGCTCGCCTGCTCGCCGAGCGCGGAGATTTCCCCAACGCCGAATCCATTTACCGCGAGGAACTCGCCGGAAAACACGCCGAAGACGCCTCCATCTGGGCCGAACTCGGCGACACGCTCGACGCACAGGAGCGGTTCGATGAAGCCCTCACCGCCTATCGCACCGCGCTCGAACTCGACAGCGAGCGCCACGACATCCGCATCCGTCTCGCCCGCCTCCACGTGACTCTCGGCAACTATCCGGCCGCCCTCCTCGCCTACCGGAAACTGCCCGCCGATGCCCATGACCGTAAGACGCGCGAGGATTACGCCATGATCGCCAAGTCGCTCGACGAATCGCGCGATTTCATCCACGCGATCCAGTTGAAGATCAAAAGCGATCCCAACGTCGAAGCGGGAGATTTTCTGGACATGGCGGACGCCTGGGAGAGCCTGGCCGAGATCGACTCCGTGGAGAAGACCCTGCAAAGCGGCCTGCAACTCATGCCGGAAAGTGCCACCCTCAAACTGCAACTCGCCGATTTTCTCGCCAAAAACGGACGTCGCGACGAAGCCTTCGACGAACTCGCCCGCTCCCACCAGGTCGGCGACAAACGCTTCGCCGCTCGTCTTCTCTCACTCGGCTATGAAACCGGTCGATTCGAGGAAACCATCCGCCTCGTCACCACCACCGATCAGCACTGGTCGCCGACCGAGCGATTCGATCTGGCCTCCCTCTATGAGGAAACCGGCAATGTCGATGCCGCCCTCGCGCAGTATCGCCAGGCGGAAGGCGGGGAATCCGACGTGGCCCGAATCGAAGCCGAGATCGCTTTCATGCGCGGCGACGTCAACGGCGCCCTGGCGC
Organism: Verrucomicrobiia bacterium; assembly: GCA_020439945.1. Taxonomy (GTDB): domain Bacteria; phylum Verrucomicrobiota; class Verrucomicrobiia; order Verrucomicrobiales; family DEV007; genus JAEUHH01. The sequence continues at coordinate 15,591 of JAGRPB010000022.1, read as the reverse complement.
GCCAGAAGCGGTTTCTCGATCTACTGAGCGAGCCCGACTACGAGGCCTGGACTTTCTACGGCGATCTCTTCCGCGCCGCCGGCCGCACCGACGAAGCCGAGGCCGCCTACCGCACCGCTCTGGAGCACCTGAAGCAACAGATCGCCGCCAAACCCGTCGAGCGTCCCGCCGTCGCTACCCTGCCCTGAATTCACGCGGTCGCCGCGTCCCATCGGGACGCCCTATTGATAGCCCGGTCCTTCAGGGCCGGGAATTCGATTGGACCACACAACCGGCGTCCCATCGGGACGCTTGACGCCCACCGCCGGCGGTCGCACGCGAACCTCGCCCACCCATGCCATCAATCGTCCCGATGGGACGAGAAAGGTGGGATGTTCCGCCACCCCGGCCCTGAAGGACCGGGCTACCAATGGTTTGTCCCGAAGGGACAGAGGAGTTGCGAAACCGATCACTTAGAGCGTGTTCAGCGGAAAAGCCCTAACCCAAGCCATCCTCATAGACCTGATTGACGAGGTAAGCCTCACCAAGCGCGTCGGCGAGGGGATCGATTTCCTTGGCGGAAAAGCCGAGGTGCGAGTGCCGTCTCCAACCCTCGGCGTGCTTGAATTTCCCCTCCGTCTGCTTGGCGACGGCTTCGGAGATTTCGTCCATGCTGATGAGGTAGCTGTCCATGCCCTGGCTCTTGTCAAGCCAGTCTTTCTGGCTGCGATGCGCGGCCAGGGCTTCGCGTTTCACCTCGTGAACGGGCGTGGTATCGACCCAGGCGCCAGCCTCCACTTTGCGGCGCAGGCCATCCCTCAAGCCGTGAGGCATGGCGTGATAGACGGTGACCTCGCAGTCGACGGGTTTCGCCGGTGGGGACACGTGAAAGTTCGGCATGCCGCGGGCAAAAGCAGCGGTCACCGCGAGGCGGGAGGCGTTCATGTGGTCCTCCATGTAGTCCTGAGGTGAGTGGGTCAGCACGACCGTCGGCGCCACTTCGCGAATGGCGGCCGCGACTTTCCGCAGCAACTCGACCGAATAGATGACTTCCAGATCGTCACAGACCGGAGCATGAAACTTGGCGCCGAGGATCTTCGCCGCTTCCCGCGCTTCCTTGGCGCGCGTGATCCGCGTCTGCTGGGGATCCATCTCCAGCGTCCCGCAATTCCCCGAAGCGAGGTTCATGTAGTGAATCTCCCACCCCACCTCTTTGAGCCGGAGAAGCGTTCCCGCCATGACGAACTCGATGTCGTCAGGGTGCGCGGCGATGGCGATGGCTGCGGGCATGGTTAGTTTTCAGTTTTCAGGCATTCAGTTTTCAGCGGCAAGTGACTCAACAGGGTCAGGTCGCTCGGGCAACAGGGTTAGGTCAGTTTTCGAAACCTCTGAAAACTGAAAACTGCTCCCTGAAAACTTTCCTTCAATCCAATTCGCTAAGCTTCACCGGCCGGCCTTCTTCGACCGATTTGTCGCAGGCGAAGAGCACTTTGAAGCTTTGGAAGGATTCTTCGAGGCTCGTCAGCGGCATGTCTTCGCCCTGGTCGAGCGCATCGAAAAAGGCCTGGAACTGGGCCTGGTAGGGATGATCGGCGACATCGCCGGAATCGGCCAGCGCCACGGGCAGTTCGGTCCAGAGCTTGTCGCGCAGGGCGAACTTGCTGGAGTAGATCTTGTTGTCGAGGATCGAGCCCTCGCTGCCGCACAGGTGTGTGTGGAAGTAGTAGGGCTGCATGCAATCGATCACCGAGGCGACCTTGGCCACCTTGCCATTCTTGAACTTGAGGATGGACGCGGTGGTGGTGGGATACTCGTACTTGGCGAAAATCTCGTGCTTGGACTGGGTGGCGTAACTGGTGACCTCTTCCACATCATTCCCCATGCAGAGGAGCGCGGCATCGAGAGCGTGGCACCCGGCGGAGAGCAGGCTGGTGCCACCGTTTTCCCGGGTCGTGTTCCACCGATACTGGCCATACCAGGGACCGATGCCGTGGTAGTAATCGACTTCACCGTAGTGGATGTCGCCGATCATGCCGGAGTCGATCAGCGACTTGATGGTCTGGAACTGGCTGATGAAGCGGATTTCAAAACAGACGCAGGCTTTGACGCCGTTCGCGTTGACGGCTTCGCGGATGGCTTTGCAATCCTCCCAGGTCAGCGCCATCGGCTTTTCCAGAATGATGTGCTTGCCGGCTTCGGCCGCGGCGACGGCTTGCTCGCGGTGCTGGTTGGGATAGCTGGTGATGGATACCACGTCGATATCGGCCTCCGACAGCATCGACCCGACATCCTGAAAGGCGCGGATCGAACTTCCATGGGTGGCGGAAAGCTGGGCATCCTCCAGCGGGCGAGAGGAATAAACGGCGGTGACTTCGCCCTGGTTCGTTCCGTTGATTGCGTCGATGTGGGCGGTCGCCGCCCAGCCGTATCCGATGATGCCAACTTTGGTAGCCATGGTAGAAATGGGATCTTTTCGTTCGTGAATGGGATGAGTTTCAGAGGGAATGCGATGCGCTCCTCAATCGCTCGTGGCCATCCTGACGGTGTGATCTCCCAAACGCAACGCCAAAGGCGGGAGAATCGGTGGCCGCTTCGCGTAGCGGCTCCCGTTCACACCTCGTGCTGCCCCGTCGAGACGTCAAACGAGATACCGACGTAACCGCCCCCGGAATAGATGCCTCCGAGGCGGGAAGGCATTTCGAGATCGGGAAAGAGAACCGGTTTGGCGGCCAGCGAATCGCGTCGCCACCACCACCATCCGCCGCCGAGGGCGCTTCCCACCACCATGGTGCCGAGCCCCAGCCAGAGCCACGGCAGGGCCATCAGGCGGCTGGCGATTTCGGAGCCGCCTCCCGTATCGGTCGCCATGGCGGCGACACCGCCCTCCTGATCGAGATTCTGCCACTGCGGCTGGCTGAGTTCCTCGTGGGTCGAGGCGATGGTTTCTCCGGCTTCCTGTCGCTGGAGCAGCTTGTCCATCCAGTAGAGTCGAATGGACAGCTCGATCGTGAAGCGCTCGACCTGATCGAACGCGGTCTCGGCGACCTGGGCTTCGCGAACGCAACTCTGGAAGATCTGTTCGAACACGGCGGGCGCCAGTTTTTCATGAACGTTGGCGCCATACTGGATCCGGGTCCGCTCCGGGTGCTCCAGGAAGTAAGCCACGGTGACCACGGGTTGATCGCCGAACCACTCCTGCTGCTTCTGCTCCAGCGAAATGTCGGCCGGGATATCCTGGGTGCCGCCGAAGAGCATGAGGCAGATGTCGAACTTGGCTTCGTCGGCGTGGTATTCGAGGAAGCGCTCGATGTCGTGGGATTTCTGTTCGGTCAGCAGGTGCTGGGGATCGACGAGCTGATAGTCGGGCCGCATGCTGAAGTATTGATCCTTGAGTTCCCCCTCCACCGGCGGCAGTTCGTGGGCGTAGACTTCCTCGATCTTCAAAGGCATGAGCATCGGCGTGGGAACGCGCAAGCCGACGACGGGTTTCAGGGACACGTTCTCGATTCTCCCGGCGGAGGGAGGTCGGGTGACGGCCACCAGATCGCTGGCACGGCCGTCGCTGGAGGGAGTCGGCGGTGGCCCGTTGAGGGAACTGTTTTTCGCTTTCTCCTCGTTCTCCGCGATTTGCGCGGCCCGCTCGATGTCTTCATCGGTGATGTCCGGCACGCTGCCAGTCGGCCACAGACCTCCGCCGAGCGTATAGTGATCGCGATCGGATTTTTCCCACTCGGGCAGCTCGATCTGAGCCGCCCGCGCCGTGAACGACGTGGCCAGCCAGAGAGCGAGAATGGAGAAGGCGCGGATCATGGTCAAATTTTGGCGTCAGGATCGCCCCGGCACGACCGATCCCTCCACGATCATCAGGTTGTCCCGCTCGTCATCGGCCTTGGAATCGGAGACGGAGGGGACGGTGGGCCGGCGCTTGATGGCTTCCTCCAACTCCGCCGGATTCCGCTTCAGGTAGCGAGCCCGGCGGCTCAGGGCCCGCCCGATTTTTCGAAACATGGTGGCGACCGCCTGACCGTAGGCGGCATTGACGAGAAACGGACGCGCCGCCTGCAGGCAGCGGTAGCCTTCATCCTCGGGCAGGAGAATTTCGGAGAAGTAGCCGAGGGAGATGCCCGCCTGCTTGGTATTCACGTCGATGAGAACGAGGACGGCATTCTCGTTGGGCCGGGCGAAGTCGGCACCGCGGACTTCGGCGTGATTCAGCAGCCAGAAACCGAGTTCGTTGAGACGCACCTGATCGTTGAGGGCGCCGAGGTAGACACAGAAGAGCAGTTGAGGAAACCGCATTTCCATCTGGTCGAAGATGTCTTCCAGCGCGTCGCGCTCCGGTTTGCGGAGACAGTGAGCCGCATCGTGCAAGCGGTTCATCTGCACGAAGTTCCGACCAAACACCGATTCGGCCAGCGTCAGGGAATACCCGCAGGAATAGCAGGTCTCCGCTTCATGGTCGACGGGTCGGGAACAGTGCGGACATTTCATGGACGGACCGGACACGAACGAGAAAGCAACAAAGTCACTCTAATGGGAATTTCAATAATATTAACAAGTGTTAAAGAAATCAATCTTCGATGCGGATTGGGTTTCCACATCGGTCGTTTTTCAGGGCAGTTGATCCCGATACCAATCCGCCCCGACATCGGCCTTCGTCAATGGAGGCGGGAACTTTGAAGTGATATCCTTTGGAATCTGGTTCCCCGCAAAGACCTGATTGCGATCCATCGTCAATTCAAGTCCAACTCTCTCTCCTCCCGAAATGAGTCCCTGGAGATCGGTGGCGGAAAAGGTGTTTTTCCTCACCACCACAGCCCGCGGCAGCACGGTGCGGCGATCGTTGCCAAACTCCACGTCGAGCTTCACGGCCGGTCCCTGGTTGGCGGCGAACAGGTTGCCCTCCACCAGCAGATTCTCCACCGGCTGGTAGCCGCTCTTCTTCGGAGTTTCCTGGCCGGACTGAATCGCCAGCGCCGCCTCGCCGCGTCCCGTGAGTCCGATGAACAGGTTGCCGGTGACGAGGTGGTTCGCTCCGTAGACCCGCAGCCCGCCGGTGGCTTTCTTGTTCATTCCGGCGAAGAGATTTCCCGTGACGCGCGAGCCGTTGCCGTGCCGGAGGGACAGGGTGCCGGCGCATTTTTTGAAAGTGTTGCCCTCGATCACACATCGCCCGGCTTTCACCGATACCGCCTCCATCTCGCCGTCACAGGCTTCGAACAGATTGTGGCGCACGGAGGTCAGCGAATCTGAATCCGATTCCTCGCTCGTCCCGATGCGGATGGTCTCGTAGCCGTTTCCCTCCGCTCCCCGTGGCCGGGTGTGGAAATGGTTGTATTCGATTACATCGTGATCCGGCTCGCCCGGTTTTCGCCAGACGGTGAGGGTGACGCTCTTCGAGGTTTTGTTGCGAAAGGTGCAGTGATCGACCTGATGAAACTGCCCGCGCAGCGCCACCCACTTGTCCTCCCGCGACTCGGGATCGACGGGATTGAAATCGGAGATCACGGTGTTGGTGAGCCGGAGGTGGTCGCCATCCAGATCGATCACCGTTTTTTCCGGCGCCTCGCCATCGCGGAACCAGAGGCCCTCCAGCACCACGTAGGCGCCTTTCAGCTCGATGCCGGACTTTCCGGAAAACACCACCGTTCCCGGCGCGTGCGCCCGGACCACGATCGGAGCGTCCGCCGTGCCATGGCCTTCCAGTTCCAACTCCAGGTTGGAATAGACGCCGCCCGGAATTTCCAGAACCGTTCCCGGAGTCGCCGACGCCAGGGCTTGCTCGATCGCATCCACCCCGACTTCGACGGCAGCGGCCCGCCCGCCAAACGCCGCGCCGGCCAGGAACGCCAAGCCTGCCAGCTGGGACGAGAAATGACCGGGACGCATGACGCGCACTATGGCGCGACCGGATCGATTTGTCACCCTTCCAGCGCTAGTGAAACTTTCGATACTATTTGTGAAAAATATTGATTTTTCTGAATATTTCGTATCGGTTAAGGATAGTGTCATTTCGTTCGCTGCCTTTTAATCTGAAAATGCTGGGGCTGTGCGTCACCCTGGCCTTGGCCGGGAGCGCTGTCGGGCTCAGTTTCCTCTACTGGCAGGGACGAAAGGCGAAGAAGGAGGCGCTGGGCGACCTCGTCCTGACGGCTGTTGCCTCGGTGTCCCCGTTCATCGATGGCAAACAGATCGTCGATGTGGCCAAAACCGGTGACAGCATCGCTCAGGCACGGCTGGGGCGCGCATTGACCGGGCTCTGGCAGACTCCCACTCTGAGCCAGATGGATCTGTCCGCCCGGATTCTCTGGCGCTCGGAGGATGGCGCGATCCACTCGGTCATCACCGTGAACGGCCCGGAATCGCACCTGAATCGGGAGGAAATCGAAGCGCCTCCCCAACTCTCCGGTGTCTTCAAAGGAAAAATCGTCACCAGCTACCTTCTGGACAACCAAGCCGAGGCTTCCAGCACGGATCGGTTCACCCTCGCCCTGAAAGACGCGATCGGCCGGGCCAAGCCGAAAACCATCACGGTCACCGGTCCGATCGCACAGGGTCAGGAAATCGTGGGCGCCCTCGAGATGTCCGCCGAGGTGCCGTCTTCGGCGTTTGCCTGGTACGCCGTGCTCCGCCCGAGCGCCTTTCTCAGCTTGCTGGCGATTTTTCCCGGCCTGATCGTGCTGATGATCGTGGCGCAGGAAATCAGTCGCCAGTTGAAGCGCCTCCGACAGGGCATGCGAACCGTGAGCGACGGCAACTATGCCTTCCGACTTCCGGAACGTGGCGGTTCGGAATTCCTCGCCGCGAGACGCAGCTTCAACCGGATGGCCGAAAGTCTCCAGACCGCGGCGGTCCGGATCAGCGAAGGGATGCGTGAGCTGCGACAGGCTCGTTCCGCCGCCGAGGAAGCGCGCAACGCGAAATCCGATTTCCTGGCCAACATGAGCCACGAAATCCGGACGCCGATGAACGGCATCATCGGCACCACCAGCCTGTTGCTGGAAACACCCATCAACGAAGAGCAGCGCGAGATGCTGCAGATCATGCGCAGCAGCGGCCAGTCACTCGTCCATCTGGTGAATGACGTGCTCGATTTCTCGAAGCTCGAATCCGAGAAAATGGACCTGGAATCGGCGCCGGTTCCGCTCTCGCGCCTCATCGAGGAGACCGTCGAGATGTTCGCCTACTACGCAGCCGAGGGAAAACTCGAGCTGATCTACCACATCGACCCCCAGGTGCCGGAGCTGATTTTTGGCGACCGCGAGCGTATCAAGCAGGTCCTCGTGAACCTGATCGGCAACGCGATGAAATTCACCGTCGAGGGCGAGGTCGTGGTGACGGTGACGCCCCATGCCGAGACGAAAGGCAAGGAATCGACCCCCTGGCTGCGCGTGGCCGTGCGCGACACCGGCATCGGCATTCCACTCGATCAGCAGGAGCGGATTTTCGAAGCCTTCACCCAGGCGGATACCTCCACCACCCGGCAGTTTGGCGGAACCGGTCTCGGTCTCGCCATCAGCCGAAAACTTTGTCGCCTGATGGGCGGCGATTTGACCCTGAAAAGCATTCCAGGACAGGGCTCCGAATTCGCTTTTGAACTCCCCTTTTCCCGCGTTCCCGAGCAGCACTGCCGACGACCGGAGGCGTCACCCGATCTTCAGAAACCCCTCCATGGCAAACGGGCGGCCGTCGTCTGCGAAAACGGAACCCTCGCCGGCCTCGTCGTTCATCTTTGCCGCGGCTGGCAGATGGAGGCCCACGCGATGCCGCGCGTGGAATCGTCACTGGTCGCCAAACTGATCGAGTGGCGCCCCGATGTGGTGATTGTCGATCCCAAGTCTCAGGACCGCGATCGCATCCGCGAGATGGCGGCGAGTCTCGAAAATGCCGATATCCCCTGGGTCGTGCTGCAGAGCATCGGCGAGGAGAAATCGGCCTCCATGATGGGGAACGGAAACTCGCGGGCGAAGTTCGTTTTCAAGCCCGTCAATCCGCTGAAGCTCATCGCCGCCCTCGTCGAGCTGTTTGCCGCGGATGGACGCCAGCGACTGCAATCCGCCTTGGCGGAAAATCCCGACCTGCCGGCGGCGGCGGCGGGCAGCGGACCGTTTGCGGAACGTTTCCCGGCTCGCATTCTCATCGTCGAGGATGTGCCGATGAATCAGAAAATCGTCGGCATGGTGTTGAAGAAACTCGGCTACACAGACGTCGCTTTTGCCGAGAACGGACGCGAAGGGGTCGATGCGGTGATCAATGGCGGCATTGATCTCATCTTCATGGATCTCCAGATGCCGGTGATGGGCGGCATCGAGGCCACCCAACTCATTCGCAACGACTACTCGCTGCCCCGCCAACCGGTCATCGTGGCGCTCACCGGACACGCGCTCTCGGGCGTCAAGGAGTCCTGCTTCGCGGCGGGCATGGACGGTTACCTGACCAAGCCGGTCAGCGTCGATGACGTAAAAGGCGCCATCGAAGACACCCACCATCTCGTCGGCGGACAGCGACAGGCCGCCCCGGCGGCGGCGGCCGTCTGAATCGATCTCGACGCCTCTTTGACTTCGTGGCGTTCGCGGCTTTCTTTTTGGTTCTCCTGCGGAGCCTCGTTCTCCCAGTCACACCGAACCCATCCAAGCCATGGCCAACGAAGATCTGAAAATCACCGCCTACCTGAAAACCTATTGCGGCTGGAGCGAAGGCGTTCGCTCCATCTTTCGCAAATACGACCTCGACTACGAGGAGAAAGACATCATCGCCAACCCCGCTTTCCGCTGGGAAATGGAGCAGAAAAGCGGGCAGCCGCTCTCTCCCTGCGTCGAAGTGAATGGCACCATGCTGGCCGACGTCTCCGGCGAGGAAGTCGAAAAATGGATGATCGACCAGGGCCTGCTCGAATCGAGCGATACCCAGCCAGACGCGCCCATCGATTCCGCCTGCACCGACGAGCAGCACGCCGCCATGGCGGCCGAGGCGCTTCGCGAACAGGGTGGCGGCAGCGGCTCCATCCGCTTCGTCGACAACTGATCGTCGGCGAACTCCTGACCCGCGCCGACTTTCAGCAATCCCGGAAAAACTGTAAATTCCAGAGCTGAAAATCGGCGTCAGTCAGCGGTTCGACGTTGATTCGCGGTCCAAATTCCCGAAGCTGGAACATGATGAAAAAAGCCCTCGGCCGCGGACTCGATGCGCTGATCAAGACTCCCTCCAACGTCGCCGTGAGTCAGAAAAGCGGTGGCGATGCGCCCGATCCGGCCACCGGCGAGGCCGTCCGCCGCGTTTCGATCGAGCAGGTCGTCCCATCCCCGTTCCAGCCGAGGAAGAAGTTCAACGAGGAGCATCTCAACGAACTGGTGGAGTCCATCCGCGAGCACGGCGTCATCCAGCCGCTGATCGTTCGCGACGTCGACGGTAAGCTCGAACTGATCGCCGGCGAGCGTCGATGGCGGGCCTGTCAGCGCCTGGAACTGCCCGAGGTCCCCGTCATCGTCCGCGAAGCGTCCGACATGGACGTGGTCGAGATGGCACTGATCGAAAACCTCCAGCGCGAAGATCTCAACCCCATCGAAGAAGCCGAAGCCTACGCCCGGCTGGCCCGTGAATTCGGTCTGAAGCAGGAGGAAATCGCTCAACGGGTTGGCAAGAACCGCGCCACCGTTTCCAACGCCATTCGCCTGCTCGATCTCGAGATCGGTGTTCGCGATCTCGTCGCCCAGAACCTGATTTCCGCCGGTCACGCCAAGGCCATCCTCGGCATCAAGGGCAAGAGCGAGCAGAAACTGGTCGCCGACATGGTGCTGAAACGACAGCTCAATGTTCGCGCCACCGAGAAGCTGGTGTCCGATCACATCAACGGCCGCACCACCAGCACCAAGAAGACAACGACGAGCAAGTTGCCCAAGCAAGTGGAGGCCTACGTCCGCGACATCGAAGACCGGCTGCGCAGCCGTTTCGCGACCAACATCCACGTCAACCACGGCGACAAGAAGGGCAAGATCGAGATCGAATACTTCGGCAACGACGATCTCGGCCGCATCCTCGAGTTGCTCGGCATTCCGGTGGAATGAGAATCCCCGTCCGCCAGTTTGCGGTCGCGTTTTCGCTGGCCGCCGCCGTCCTGTTTTCCGGTTGCGAACGCTCCGGTCCGCCCTTCGACGAAACGAAGGCGGTCTGGAAAAACTTCGATGGTGAAAAGGCCTTGGCCGCCATCGCCGAGATCCTGGAGTTGGGGCCGCGTCCTTCCGGCTCCGAAGCGATTGAGCAGAGCCGCGTCCATCTCATCGAAAAGCTCCAGGCCCTGGGCTGGCAGGTCCAGCGGCAGAGTTTCAAGAAGAAGACCTCCATTGGCGAAATCGAATTCGTCAATCTCCGCGCCCGCTTTGCCCCCGAGGACTCCGAACATCTGTGGGTTCGGCCGATTCGGGTCGTGCTTTGTTCCCACTACGACACCAAACTTTATCGCGATCTCGTCTTCGTCGGCGCCGACGATCCCGGCTCCAGCATGGGCGTGCTGATCGAAGCCGCCCGTGTCCTGGCAAGCCGTCCCGAGGTCGCCGCAGAGGTGGAACTCGCCTTCTTCGATGGCGAGGAAGCTTTCGGCCCGAACATCACCCCGACCGACGGTCTCTTCGGCAGCACCTACTACGCCGGGCAGATGCTCTCACTGAAACCCGCCCAACGTCCCAGACACGGGATCCTCCTGGACATGGTCGGCGACAAGGACCTCAAGATCGGTATCGCCTCCAAGCTACCGCCGTTGAACCTGCGCGAACTGAAAGAAGCCGACGTCGATTACCAGGACATCGAACTCCGCCGCGAAGCGCTCACCCGCCAGTGCCTGGAAGCCGCGAAAGACGCCGGTCACCGAGGCCATTTCGGCGTCAGTTCCAGTTACATCACCGACGACCACGTACCCCTCAACCAGGTCGCCGGCATCCCCACCATCGACCTGATCGATTTCGACTACGACTACTGGCACACCCCCAGCGACACCCTCGACAAGCTCAGCGCCGAGAGTCTCCAGATCACCGGCCAGACCACGCTCCTGTTGATCGAGAAGTATCTGATGGAGTGATTAGCCTGTGCCGCTGTGCCGCTCATCACTTTTCACTTCCCTCAATACCACAACCGCGCCTCCGTCAGTTGCGACAAGGAACGCGCCAGGTAGAGGCCGGCGTAGATTTTGAAATCGACCATCATTCCCTCGCGCTCGCGGTCGGCGCACCACTTCGGCACATCGGCGACGGGCACGAAATGCACCTTGATGTCTTCGTGGTGGTCGCCGCCTCCGTCACCCATCTTCGTCAGGCCGGTGGCGTAGAAAAAGGTAACCGTTTCGTTGGTCAGACCGGCCGAGGACGGCCCCTCGCGGAGTGACTGCCAGTTTTTCGCCTCGTAACCGGTTTCCTCCTTCAATTCCCTTCGTGCCGCAGAGACGAGCGGCTCGTCCTCGTGGAACGGGAGATCACCCGCCAGTCCCGCGGGTAGCTCGATCACGCGTTTTCCGACCGGCGGACGATACTGCTCGGTCAGGATCAGCTTCTTGTCGTCCGTGACGGCTACGATGGCGACCGTCCCTTTTACCTGGTGGCGCCGCACGAATTCCCACCCGGCCGAGGTCCGACAGTAGTCGAGAAATTTTCCCTCGTGGATCAGTTCCGCGTCTTCGGGTCGGTCGTTGCGTGCCATCGGACGACTATCAGCCGCGACCCAACAGGGTCAAGTCCCCGACACCACTCTCCTATTCCTATTCCTATTCCTATTCCTCGTCTTCTTCTTATTCCCATCCACAACGGAACCATCACTCCGCCGCCTCCGATTTCAGCACCGAATCAATGAACTTCAGCAACAAGGGAAACGCTGGCTCCGCCATGCCTCCGTGGTTGTAGCCATCCAGCTCATAGAGCGTCGTGTTCGGATGCTCCACCACCTGCATCATGCGCCAGAGATAGGCGTTTTCCTCGTAGCGACCCCACATCTCCAACTCGCGGTCCCCGGTGATCAGGAGCAGCGGTGAAGCGTCATCACGCACGTGATACAGCGGCGCCATGTCATCCACCAGCGGTTGAAACTCGCTGATGCCACGCTCTTTCCGAATCGTGAAGTGCGTGACCGTGTGTCCGCTGAAAGGAATCAATCCGGCGATCTGGTTCGCGTCGATGCCGAATTCCTCGAGCCATCGCTTGTCGAGTCCCACCATGCTGGTCAGATACCCGCCCGCCGAGTGCCCACTGACGAAGATCCGCTCCGGCGAGCCGCCGTATTCCGCGATGTGTTTGAAAGTCCAGGCCACCGCCGCGGCGGCGTCTTCCACATAGGCCGGCGAAGTCACTTTCGGGTGCAGACGGTAGTTGACCGGCACGACCGCCACGCCCTTTTCCTTGAGGCCGGACGGCAGACTCTTTGATCCCGCCTTGAGTCCGCCGCCGTGGAACCAGACCACCGTCGCGAAATCCTTCTTGTTCGTCGGATAGTAGAGATCCAGCCGACAGCGCTCCTTCATGTAGTCGGTCAGTTCGCCCTGCTCGGCATCGCGATAGGGCAGGTCTTTGAGCAACTCGTAGGTGATCTGGTCTTTCTCAGCCTTTTTGTCGGCCGCCCGAGCGACGTCGGCGGCGAAACTCAGGCAGGTCAGAACTCCGATCGACCAGATACAGAGCGCGGACATCACAGAAGGGCGATTTTTCATAGGTGCCGAGCCTTCGCGCACGTCGGCACACCGTCAAGGAACGGAAGACCGGAGCGGCGATGTTTTTCTCCGGGAAACTCTTTAGCGCGTCGTTGCACTGCCTCCCGCCGTAACGCCGTTGACCGCCCCCCTGACTCACCGCACATTCCCACCCAAACCATGACGAAGACTCCCCCCCTTCTCGCTCTCTCCGCCGCCGTCGCCCTGGCGTTTACCCTTGCCCTGTTCGCGAAGGACGAAACGCCGAAGACTCCCTCAGCCAATCCCCACGAAGCAGCGGCCGATTCCGCTGACGCTCCCGACCCGGCCAAGGAAGCGGCTCTCCTCTCCCACACCCGTCAACTGACCTTCGAGGGCAAACGCGCCGGTGAGGGCTATTTCTCGGCCGATGGAACGAAGATGATCTTCCAGTCCGAGCGCGAGGAGGACAATCCTTTCTACCAGATCTATCTGCTGGATCTCGAAACCGGCGACACGGAGCGCGTCTCACCCGGATTCGGAAAAACGACCTGCGCATGGATTCATCCGAACGGAAAAAAGGTCCTCTTCGCCTCCACCCAGGACGATCCGGACGCCAAGAAAAAGCAGAAGGAGGAGATCGATTTCCGGAATTCCGGCCAGACCCGGCGATACAACTGGGACTACGACGAGTATTTCGACATTTTCGAGTACGACCTCGAATCGAAGCAGTACACCAACCTGACGCACACGAAGGGCTACGACGCGGAAGGCGCGTATTCGCCGGACGGGAAGCGCATCGTCTTCGCCTCCAATCGGCAGGCCTACGACGGCTCGATGAGTGAGGACGACCAGAAGTTCTTCAAGCTCGACAAGAAGTTCGCCATGGAGCTCTACGTGATGGACTCCGACGGCTCGAACGTGAAGCGGCTGACCAACGCGGATGGCTACGATGGTGGCCCCTTCTTCAGCGCGGATGGAAAACAGATCTGCTGGCGGCGTTTCGATCGCGAAGGTCTCACCGCGGAGATCTACACCATGAACGCCGACGGAAGTGGCGAGAAGGCGCTGACACACATTGGCGCGATGTCATGGGCGCCGTATTTTCACCCCAGCGGGAAGTACCTGATCTTCACCACCAACAAGCACGGTTTCGACAATTTCGAACTCTACGTGGTCGATGCCGCCGGCAAGAAAGAACCGCAACGGGTCACCTACACCGCGGGCTTCGACGGGTTGCCGGTGTTTTCTCCGGACGGGAAAAAGCTCGCCTGGACGACCAACCGGACCGCCTCGAAACAGTCGCAGATTTTCATGGCGGACTGGGATCACGAAGCGGCCCTGAAGCTGCTCGGGCTCGACGGAACCGAAGCCGCTCCCCAGCCCACCGCCGAACCGGCCGGGGAAAACCGTCCCGATTTCTCCGCGACCGAACCGGAGATCACCGCCGACGACCTGCGCCAGCACGTCGAATATCTCGCCTCCGACGAGCTGCAGGGCCGTCTCACCGGCACCCCGGGAGAAGTCGAAGCCACGGCCTATGCGGCTTCCGTTTTCGAAAAACTCGGACTGGAACCGGCCGGTGACGACGGGTCGTGGTTTCAACCTTTCACGTTCACCGCGGGAGTGAAGGTGGGAGAAGACAATGCCCTGGATCTGACGGTCGACGGAAAGCCGGTCGAAGGACTCGAGGTGGATAAGGACTGGCGCCCGATCTCGTTTTCCCAGACGGGTAAGATCGATGCCGCGAATATCGTCTTCGCGGGATACGGCCTCGAAGTTCCCAAGCAGAACGGGTCACCGGGCGACGAGGAAGAATACACCAGCTACTTCCACCTCGATGTGAAGGGCAAGTGGGTGATGGTGTTTCGATACTTTCCCGAAGACGCGCCGAAAGAGCAGCGCGAGGAGTTCCAGCGATTCTCCCGCCTGCGGCACAAGGCCATGATCGCCCGACGGAAGTTCGCCTCCGGCATCATCTTCGTCAGCGGTCCCAACTCCAAGGTGAATGAGGAGCTCGTGCCGATGGAATACGACGCCTCGCTGGCCGATTCCGGCATTCCCGCGATCTCCATCACCACCGAGCTGGCGGAGAAAATCGTGGCCTCGGCGGGCAAGAACCTGAAGGACCTGCAAACCGAACTCGACGGCGGCGAGATGGCTCCCGGTTTTCCCGTTTCCAAGGTGAAACTCGCGGCCGAGATCGATGTGGATCAGGAAAGCCGCACCGGGCGCAACGTGCTCGCCCGACTGCCCGCTGACACCCCGGAGGCCCGGAAGCGTCCCGCCGTCATCATCGGCGCTCACATCGATCACCTCGGTCCCAAGGCCGGTCCGGGCTCGCTGGCCCGGGACGATGAGAAAGGCCAGATCCACCACGGCGCGGACGACAACGCCTCGGGTGTCGCCGGTCTGCTCGAGATGGCGCAATACCTCGCCGCGCAGAAAGCCGCTGGAAAACTGGCCCTGAAACGCGACGTCATGTTCGCCGCCTGGTCGGGCGAAGAACTGGGGCTGATCGGTTCTTCCTGGTTCGTGAGACAGGCCGGTCATGCCGATGAAACGGCGTCGCCCCACGCCGCCACCACCACCGGCGCGGGCGCGAATCCTCATGCGCCTGAAAAGGCTCAGCCCGCCAATCCCCACGCCCAACCGCAGGAAAATGCGGGACTTTCCGAACATTTTTCGGCTTACCTGAACATGGACATGATCGGTCGCCTAAATGGGAAGCTCCTGCTTCAGGGTATCGGCTCGAGCGACTACTGGACCGGGGCCATCGAGCGCCGGAACGCCCCTATCGGCCTGCCGATCACCACGCAAAAGGACGTCTATCTGCCGACGGACGCGACCACCTTCTACCTACGCCAGGTGCCGATCCTGGCCGCCTTCACCGGCGCGCACGAGGACTACCACACCCCGCGGGATACAGCCGACAAGGTGAACTACGAAGGTGCCCGGGACATCGCGAA
>JAGRPB010000245.1 GCA_020439945.1 Verrucomicrobiia bacterium | reverse complement strand
TGAAAACGCGTGAGGAAATGGTGAGTCGTTGGCGGGAGGGGGTGGAGGCGCAGAAGTCATCGCCGGGACCGGACGGTACCGAGGAGGTGAAGGAGATCGACTACCCGGAACATTACGAAACGCTGGGCTTCGAGGGGTTGACCTTTCGATTTCCGCCGGAGCTGCGCGAGGCGGTGAAGAAGGCGGGACCCCGGTGGTCGGCCGATTTGCGGACGGCACAGGCGGTGTTCCAGGAGCGTTTCGGCGGACCCTGGAAAGAGAGGCAGATCCTGACGGAGGAGGATTTCGAGGGAATGGGGCGCTACGGGGTCGATCCGGTCCGCGAGGAAGCGGTGATGTGGTCGGTAATGGCGAACCTGACCTCGAATATCGAAAAGTGGGCGTTGAAGCTGATCTCCGGTGACGAGGTGGGAGTCTGGTTTCGCGAGGACATGGTGAAGGCTGCCGGAGACGTGGGTCGTTTCGGAGGCATCCGGTTCGATGTGCGGGAAGGATCCGCCAGTTTCGGGATGCCGAATTTCCGATGGGGAAAGGAGATCGGACCGGACACCAAGGGCGAGGATCTCGCGCGGATGATCGAATCTCAACCCACCCTGGTGTTCGCCGTATTCGTGAAGAAAGAGAAGGTGGAAGGCAAGACGATCGACGAGCAGGTGAAGGCGATGGAGGAAGGAGATCTGTTTCTTCGCGGCCTGTCCCGGGGAGCGGCGGAACTCGATCCAAAGGACCTGGGCGGCAGGTCGGCGAAGGTCTTGTCCGACGAGCAGTCCTTTTTCGTCATGGTTCACGAGGCCATCGAGTCGGCGCTCGTCCGGCAGGTGATCGGGAGCCGGGACCGGCGCTGGTTTTGCGACGGACTGGCGAACCTGGTGGCGATCCGGGAATGCGATCGTCGGTTCGGTGAAGGCACGGGAATGAAGACCTTCGAGTCGATGTTCGATCCGGGACGATCGCGGGGCATGGCCAAGGACGTCGATCTCCTCGCCTGGCCGGCGGTGGGGGACGAGGATCCCTCCCTCGACAAGGTGAACGGCCTGGAATCGGCGCACTACTTTTTCGCCACTGTGGCGATGCTCGAGGCGGTGGAGGGGCAGGGCGACGACTTCGTTCGTCGCTGGGTGGAAGCGATCCGGAAGACTCCCTGGAATCGGACCAACGCGGAAACCGTCATGGCCGCCTACCGGGAACTGGCGGGAAAAAGTCTGAAGCCCATCGTTTCCGGGATCACGGCGGACTCCCAATGAGGACGCCTTTCCCAATCGCGAACGCACGCCTTCGCGTCCTTGTCGAAGCCGGGCGGCTCCTGATTGAATCGCGACATGAAACCCCTCCTTCGTCGACTCGCGCTGGTTCTAGTCGTCCTCTCCCTGCTGACTGTTGGTGTCGGTTGGCTCATCGAATCCCTCCAAGCCGAATCCGGCACGTTGGAAACCAATCCGCCGGCTCAGGCGCTGGAGTGGAAAGCCGGCGTCGCCACGGCGAAGATCACGCCTTTTCGTCCCATGCCGATGGCGGGCTACGCGGGGCGAAAAGACAATCCCTCTGAGGGCACGGAGCAGGACCTCTTCGCCAAGGCACTCGCCGTCGAGGACAGCGATGGAAATCGCGCGGTCATCGTCACCACCGACCTGATCGGGATCATTGCTTCGTTGCGCGAGGATGTGGAGAAGAAGGTGGAGGAAAAGTATGGTCTGCCTCCCGAGTCGCTTCTGATGAACGCGTCGCACACGCATTGCGGCCCGTCCTATGGCCGGGACGACACGAAGGACTACTTTGATTTCCTCTCCGGCGAGGTCGTTCGCATCATCGGCGAAGCGATCGAATCGATGGAACCGGCGCGTCTCGGCTACTGCGCGGCGAAATGCGGGTTCGCCATGAACCGGCGCACGCCGACTCCGGATGGTTATCGGAATCATCCCAATCCCGAGGGTGTGGTCGATCACACCGTGCCGGTCCTGCGGATCGACAACCCTGAGGGCGAGTTGAAGGCGGTGGTGTTCGGCTATTCCTGCCACAACACGACGATGGGTTTCATGAAGTGGCTGGGGGATTATGCCGGTTATGCGCAGGAGTATTTCGAGGCCGATCATCCGGGAGTGACCGCGATGTTCATGAACAACTGCAGCGGCGATCAGAATCCGTATCCCAGGAGTTTGCTCTACTATGCCCAGCGTCATGGGCGCTCGCTCGCGACGGCCGTCGAGGCGGCGTTGGAAACGAATCAGCGGCAATTCTTTCACCAGCACGCCCTGAGCGGGCCGTTGAAGACGGTGATGGAGAGGTTGGATCTGGAATTCACCGAGGAATCAAAGCGCGATCCCTTTTCCTATCCGGTGCAGGTGCTGCAGTTCGGAGACGGACTTTCGCTGATTACGCTGGGTAGTGAAGTGACGGTCGACTATTCGTTGCGATTGAAGAAGGAGCTGGCCGATCGTGGTCCGGCCATCTGGGTGGCGGGTTATTCGAATGTTTACAGCGGCTACGTTCCCAGTAAACGCGTGCTCCTGGAGGGCGGCTACGAAGCGCAGAGCCGGCCGTGGAAGCCGGAACTGGAGGAGCGCATCATCGCGAAGGTGCACGAGTTGTTCGATCGGGTGAACTGAAGCGGCCTGAAGAGCTTGGACGTCTTGCTCGTCGCGTCGAAGGGACGGTCTGGAACTCGACCGCAGATGTGGCTTCGGCCGCATCGCTAAATCGACTAAAGTCGATTCTACTTTTTAACGAGACACCCGCACTCCCGGTGGGGCTTTCCTTGCTGCCGGAGCCGCATGAGTCGAGGGTACGACCATGGATCCCGACCGCATCGAATTGCTGAGGAATCCCGACGTGTTTCCGGAGGGTGGAAACTCGGTCGAAATCATCCAGACCCATCTCTCGGTCGTTTGTGTCGTCGGTGATTTCGCCTGGAAATTGAAGAAAGCGATCCGGCTCCCCTTCGCTGATTTCTCCACGTTGGAAAAGCGAAAACACTACTGTGAAGAGGAACTCCGGCTCAATCGGCGACTGTGTCCCGACACCTATCTCGATGTGGTGCCATTGCGTCAGAGACCGGATGGTGCGCCAGTTTTCTGCGGCGAGTCGGAGGGAGAAATCGTGGACTATGCGGTCCGCATGAAACGGCTGCCGGCGAACCGAATGCTGGATGTCCTTTTGGGTGAGGGCGCGGTGACAGAAGACGATGTGGTATCCATTGCCACGCGCATGGTCGCTTTCCACCACGATGCCGATCGCGGGAAAGAAACGGTCAGGCACGGCGATCCGGAAAAGCTTTGGGAATTTGCGAGGGAGAATTTCGAGGAAACTCGCGGCCAGGTCGGAGAGGAAGCGGAGGCGATCTTTCCGCGCGCACTTCATGCCGCGCTCGAGTCACGGAACCGGTCAGATTTCACCCGGCATCGGGAGCGATTGAAAGCGCGGGCGGCATCGGGGCACGTGATCGATGGCCATGGCGATCTCCATGCGCGGAATATTTGCCTCACCGATCCGTTGGCCATCTACGACTGCATCGAGTTCGAGCCCGCGTTTCGCTGTGGCGATGTGGCTACCGAACACGCTTTCCTGGTGATGGACCTGCGCTTTCGGGGACACCCGGAACTGGCGTCGGCCTATCTCAATGCGGTGATCGCGGCAAGTGGCGACGCGGAGATGCGCGCGTTGATGCCGATGCTGGTTCGCTACCGTGCCATGGTTCGGGCCAAGGTGTCGGCCATCGCGGCGGGGGAGCATGAACTTTCGACCGGAGACCGAAGCGAAGCGGCCGAGTCGGCGCGGCGTTATCTTCGGTTGGCGGCGGCATCGGCAATCGAGGAGACGGGTCCCTGGTGGTTGATGCTCTGTGGATTGCCGGCTTCGGGAAAGTCGAGCCTAGCGGAGGGGCTCGCGCGGGCATCGGGCGGAGCGTGGCCGATTTTCTCCAGTGACCGAATCCGCAAGGAACTGGCGGGAATCGCCCCGACCGAACCGCTCCCGGAAGCATTCTATGCCACCGCTTTTTCCCGGCGCACCTACGAGACCCTGCGAAACCGGGCCAGCACCGCGACCGACGAAGCGAAAGTCGTGGTGCTCGACGCCAACTTCCGGGAACGCGAGGAGAGGGCGCGCGCTCGCGAGGCGGCGCACAAGGCCGGCGCCAAGTTGGCGATCCTGCAAGTTCACACCGACGAGACCATCATCGTGGGGAGATTGGATAGAAGGGCAGGAGATCCCTCCGTGGAAAGCGATGCGGATCACGCCGTGTATCGCAAATTGGCGGCAGCTTTCGAGCCACCCGATGCCGATGAGGCGGACCGATGGATGCCGGTTTCCGGAGATACCGGCGCCGAACAGGGGGGTGATGCCATCCTCGCGGCATTGATCGAGCACTGAATCGCCGGTGCGTGCCTGAATTTGAACAAAATCGGCTTGGCGCTTTCCAAATATTACCACATGGTTATAAACGAAACTCAAAGATTACCGACATGAAACTCCTCAATGCTTTTGTTCTGGTGGTGGCCGTGGCGCTGGTCGCGTCGTGGTCAGTTTTTGCCCAACCTCCCGGCAAAGGAGGTGGCGCCGGTCCGGGCGGGATGCCCGATGATTTTCGCGACGTGATTCACGCGTTGTTTGCCGACCACGGAAAGGTTGATCGCTCCGTGGAATTGACCAAGGATGGTTACCGGTCGCGGGCCACTTCCGCGGATGCCGGGATCGCGAAACTGTTGCAGAAACATGTCGCCCAGATGGGCGATCGCCTCGATGAAGGATACGGGGTGCGCCACTGGGATCCCGCTTTTGCGGAGCTGCGCGCCTACTATGACGATCTGGAAGTGAAGGTCGAGAATGTCGAGGGCGGGATCGCCGTGGAGGTCTTCGGCAAAACGCCGGAAGCCGTGAAGGTGGCCCAGAATCACGCCAAGATCGTTGGCGGCTTCGTCGAAAAAGGCGAGAAGCAGATGCACGCGGAACATCCTGCCGTCCTCACTGAGACGACCACGACAGAGGCTGCCGCCAGTGTGACCGGTGAAGTTTGCGAGAAATGCAGCGGGAAAAACCAGGCCGCCGGTACGATGTGTGGCGACAAGAATTGTGGGAAAGGCGACAAGCCCTGCTGCGCTGGCAGGAGAGCGGAAGCCGCGGCATCCTCATCCGATTCATGACATACGGACGCAATGTTCTATCGGTATCGTCGGTGGCACTGGCGGTTTTGACTCTGGTGTTTGCTTTCTCCGGGTGCGGGGAAGAAAAGTCGTCCGATTCAAAGACGGGAGACAATGCCGCAGCCAGCGAACCGTCCGATGCCGAACGTCGGCGCGTGACCGAGCTGGGCCAGGAGGCTTCCGAGGCGTTGATGCAGAGCCTGGGTGGTCAGCTGAAAGCCGCGATGCAGAGTGGCGGTCCCGTTCAGGCCATTTCGGTTTGCCGGCAGGCGGCGCTGCCGCTCACCGCGGCGGCGGGGGAGTCGTTCGATGGCGTAGCGGTTCGTCGCACCACGCTCAAGACTCGCAATCCCGCAAACGCACCCGATGCCACTGATCGAGAAGTTTTGGAATCGATGGCATCAGCTGCAGCGCAGAACGCGGCTCCGCCGGACCCGGTGATCGAGTGGCAGGATGATGTGGCGCGATTTTACCGGCCATTGATGATGCAGGAAATCTGTCTCAAATGTCACGGCGATCCGGCGAGTTTCTCTCCTGAACTGACGCAAGCTCTGGCTGACAGTTACCCTGACGATCAGGCTACCGGATATGCCCTGGGCGAACTTCGCGGCGTGATCCGGGTGGATGTCGATATAGCGAAGCCTTGATTTTACCCGCCGATTCGGTGTTTCCTTTCGCGAATTTCTTCCGACCATGAAAACCTCTCTCCGTCTTCTCACGATTCTCAGCCTCTCGATTCCGGCACTTTCCACACTGGCGCAGGAAAAAAGCGTCAATCCCGGAATCAATGACAACTTCCAGAATCCGGATCCGAAAACCTTCGTGGAGCGATTTGAGAAAGAGGGACGCGAAGTCT
>JAGRPB010000244.1 GCA_020439945.1 Verrucomicrobiia bacterium | reverse complement strand
TCAATCTCGGCTTTCACTCGATCCACCAGGTAGTTCGCTTCGAGGGATCTGGGGCGAAGCGGTTTCCCTTTGACCTCAAGTCGGACCGGCGCGGTGTGGGCGAAACGCGGCCTGCCCTCGTCGGTTTTCGTGAAAACCCGGGCCGCGATCCACGAGGAGCGTTCGACTTTCACCCGAGTCCGAGCCATTGCCGAATGCGCCGCCCGGGCTCCAATCGGGCCGCCGATCTCCAGCGGAACGATGTCCCCATTCACCACCAACTCCAGTTTTTCGATCGGTCGCTCGCATTCCACCCGCACGATCACCGGCACACCGTCACCTTCGTCTTCGCTGCCCTGGGCGGCATCGGAATCGGGATCCCAGGCGATCTGTGAGCCGGGATGGGCCTCGTTGACCGTCAGGAAAAGCATGGGACCGGTCGTCACGAAGGAGCGGCCCGCCTTCAGTCCGTCGAGCCATTCGTCGAAGTCGAAGGTCCGGTCAGGCATTCGCACGTAGACCCGGCCGAAACCCAGCGGCACCGGGTGAACGCCCGACGCCGTTCCGGCGCTGGGCGCCAGCCGCAGGTCACAGTTCAGCAGGGCATACCAGTTCTGAAGACCGAAATCGATCCAGCCGGGTTCGTCGAATTCGCCTTTTTCATTCCTCGGGATTTCCATGTAGTCGGGCACATACTCCTGGTTCCAGCGGTTGAAGAAGAATTCGGTCTGCCAGAGGTGATTGTTCGTCACCTCGTAGAGATCCACGGCGCCGATGGCGGGCAGCATCATCGACCAGGGCCAGCTGTGCTTGTCCAGATCGAGGATCGCTCCCTGTTTACGCGCCGCCTTCACCATCGGACCGACCGGTGGGACGGCGAAACCCAGGGGCGCCTCGTGATGCAGGGCAAAAATCGCGCCGAGCAGATGGCGTTCGCCTTCGTGGGTGCCGATCTCGTACTCCGTATTCACCGGCCAAAAGACGTGCGTGTCATCGACGCGAACCAGAAAAGGCCGGGGCGTTTCGCCCTCGTATTTGTTGTTCTCGGTCGGTTTGTGGGTCGTGTCGGACACCCAGCTGGTCAGGGGGAAAGTCACGTTCAGGTCGGCGGCGGGAAGCACGGTCCGCAGTTCATCGGGCGTCAGGTGGCAATGGACGTCGCCGCTGAACCAGCCGCGCTGCGCCATGTCGATCCAGCGCCGGACGGTCAGCGTGACCGGTTCGATTTCCGCCTTTTCGTCGGTCGGCACCTCGATCTCGACCGTGTCCGGGCGGTACTCCGGACCGCGCGACGCCGTGAGCCGGTATTTCCCCGGCGGTAGCTCGGCCCGAAACGGATCCGGCGAGAGAGCCGTGTGAATCTCCACGCTTTTTTCGCCCCGCTGTTTTTCGTAGGGCACGGAGGAGGCGAGTCCGGGACGTCCGGCGGTCTCCGCGAGATAGCGTGTTTTGCCGTCCGCCGATTCGATAGTCAACCGCGCCGCGACTGGCTCTCCCGTGGCGGCATCGATGATGCTTCCGGAGATTTCTGCCGCGTTCGTTGCTGAGACCACCAGGGTGATCAGGGCGGAAAACGGGCGAAGAAGAGAGGTGCGTGTCGGGAGAGGCATCGCCCGCATCCTAGCGAATCCCGGCAAAAGGTCCACCATCGGATGGGTCGTATCCGTGCCAGCAATTGTGGGTGAAATCTTGCCTCTCTTTCGGCCGAAATTCTTCCGCTTATTCCCGAACTCTCACCACTTTTTCCCGGGTTATTCACAATTCTCTCGGGAAATTCGGAACCAAAAAACGTCAGGAAACCCGAAAAAACAGCCGCATCTTGTGCAAAATTTCTCATCCAGACCACAAGATATTGTTTTTGAGGTGAAAAATGCTTGCGATGCGTCGCGAAAGTGAAAAAGCTTAAGCGGTTTTGACCATTTATTCACAGGCGCCCGAAACCGCCTCGAAACACGATTCCCGATGTTCCTCAAATCACTCGATATCCACGGCTTCAAGTCCTTTGCGGACAAGACCAAGATCGAATTCGACGAAGGCGTGACCGGCATTGTCGGTCCCAACGGCTGCGGGAAGTCGAACATCGTCGATTCCATTCGCTGGGTGCTCGGTGAAACTTCCGCCAAGGCGCTTCGGGGTGGAGAAATGGCCGACGTCATTTTCAACGGCACCGACAAACGCCAGCCGCTCGGCATGGCGGAGGTCACCCTGACGCTGTCGGGCTGTTCGGGCGTGCTCGATACCGACTACGACGAAGTCCAGCTCGGTCGTCGGGTTTACCGCGACGGGCGCGGCGAATACCTCGTCAACAAGCAGCCCTGCCGGCTCAAGGACATTCACAATCTCCTCATGGACACCGGCATCGGGCGATCGAGCTACTCCATCATGGAGCAGGGCAAGATCGACCAGCTTCTCAGTTCGAAGCCGGAAGATCGTCGCGCCGTTTTCGAGGAGGCCGCCGGGATCACCAAGTTCAAATCGCAGAAAAAGGAAGCGCTCCGCAAACTCGATTACACCGAAGCCAATCTCGTTCGTCTTCGCGACATCGTGGAGGAAGTCGAGCGCCAGATGCGCAGCCTCCAGCGCCAGGCCGGCAAGGCGCGTCGCTACCAGGTGCTCCACACCGACGTGAAAGTGCTCGACCTTCACTACAGCCACAAGCTCTGGCGCGAGCAGCGGGCGGAAAAGGCGGAGTTGGAAACATCCATCGCCGCCCTTCGCGAGCAACAGGACGGGCTGGAAATCCACGTCGAAGAGGAGCAGGGAGCCATCACCGAGGCGCGCCAGGCCTTGCAGGAAATCGACGCCAGGGTGTCGCAACTCCAGTCACAGCTTCGCGAAAAGGAAAACGCGATCCAGAACGCGACCAACCGCATCGAGTTCAACACCGAGCGCGCTCATGAACTGTCCGTCCTCATCAAGCAGAACGAAGGCGATATCGATTCGACTTCCGGAAAACTGAACCAGCAGCAGGCCGATCTGCAGGAGGCCGATCACATGCTGCAATCGGTCGACGAGAAGATCGCGCAATACGAAGGCCGCGTCCGAGAATACGAGGAAGGCTCCCAAAAAGCTCGCCAGGAACGCGCCGACATCGGACGCAAGCTCGACGAATTGCGCCGCGAACGAAACGGGCTCGAGAGCAAGGTCGCCTCGCTCGAAGCCCGGATCGAAAATCACCAGCGCCAGCTCGAATCCGACCAGCAGCGTTTCGTCCAGCTCAACGACGAACTCAGCCGCCTGCAGAAAGACGAGCAGGCTCGCAATCGCGATGCCGAATCCATCCGCAAGCGAATCGAAGACCTGCGCGGCACCATCGACGGGCTGGAGGACGATCTCTCGGCGAAAGAGGACCAGTATCACGACGCCCGCCGCGTGCTCGACGGGCTCCAGAACGACCTTTCCGAGTTTCACCGCGTTTTCACCGAGAAATCGTCGCGGCTCGAAGTGCTCCGCCAACTCGTCGCCGAGGGTGAGGGCTTCGAGAAAGGCACCCAGGCGGTGTTGAAAGGACTCGACCAGCCCGACCTGTTCCAGAAGGCCGTTCGGGGCGCGCTGGCGTCGTTCATCGATGTCGATCGCGAGTTTGTCGTCGCCATCGAAGCCGCGCTCGGGCGCCACCTCCAGACCATCGTGGTCGCCGACACGCTGGTGGCGGAAAACATGATCGAAGCCCTGCGTCGCGGGAAACTCGGCAAGGCTACGCTCGTTTCCGAGGAATCCGTCCGGCCCGCCACCGATCGCCAACTTCTCACCGTGCCCGACGGCGCCATCGGTTGGGCGCTTGACCAGATCGACTGTGGCGAAAAGGTCCGCTCGCTGGTGGATCAGTTGCTCGACAACGTGCTCATCGTTCCCGACCTGACCACCGCGCTGAACCTCCATCGCGAAATGCGCGACGTGGCGTTCGCCACCCTGGGGGGCGAATTCGTCTCCGCCGAAGGTGTCATTCATGGCGGCGTCAGCGGGGAGGAAGGCGGCTCCTTTCTCCAGCGACAGTCCGACATCCGCGAACTCGAAGTCGCCACCGAGACGCTCGCCAAGGCGCTCGATCGGCTCGAAGATCGCCGCGACAACCTCGTCGAGCGGGTTGAAAAACTCGAGGACCAGCTCGGCAGTTACCGCGATCGCCTTCAGCAGCGCCGCGTTTCCTGCTCCACCCAGGAAGGTCAGCTCGCCGTCGTCGAGCGCGATCTCCAGCAGCTCGAAAACAAGCTGGAGAGTCTGCGTTGGGAACAGAAAGAAGTCGCCCAGCGCCAGGACGAACTCGACGAGCAGCTTTCCGCCGCTCAGCAGGAGAAAGCCGAAACGCTTTCCCGCATCGACGCCATCGGCGAGGAAACCGGCAAGCTCGGCAACCAGCTGGAATCTGCCGAGCGAAACGAAGCCGAGGCCGCCGAGCTG
Source organism: Verrucomicrobiia bacterium (assembly GCA_020439945.1). GTDB lineage: Bacteria > Verrucomicrobiota > Verrucomicrobiia > Verrucomicrobiales > DEV007 > JAEUHH01. Next base: position 1,652 of record JAGRPB010000244.1, on the reverse strand, counting down.
CTCAACGAAGTGAAGACCTCGCTCGCGGTCGAACGCCAGGCGCGCGGCTCACTCGTCAGCCAGCGAGAACCCATGGCCGGTCGCCTGCGCGAACTGGAGGAATTGCTCACCCGCCGCAATACGGAGATCGAATCCTACCGCCAGCGGATCGCAAATTCCGAACAGGAATCCATCAGCCTGCAGGAAACCATCGAAACCGCCAAGGCCGACTCAACAGGGTTGAGTGAGGAACTAAACAGGGTCAGGTCCGAGCGTCAGCAGCACGCCGACACCATCCAGGCCAGCGAAAGCCAGATGTCTGAGGAGCGGCGCAGCATTCAACAGATCGCCAAGCAACGTGGTCAGGAAGAAGTGAAGGCCGCCCAGATCGGCATCCGCCTCGAGCAGATCGAGACCAGCGCCCGCGAACGCTATCAGGTCGAGTTGGAGCGCTTCGAGCCCGACAGCCACGCCCTGCTCGCCGTGATCGACAGCCAGCGCCAGGCCCACGAGCGGAACGAGAAGCGTCGCGCCACCCTCGCCTCCAAGCAGGATGGGGAAGGGGAGGACGAAGACGATGACGCCACCCGGAGCGAAGGCGTTTCGTCTGCCTTCGATGACGAGTCGGCCGCCAATGCCGCCGCTTCCGACGACGAATCCGATGCCGACAATGTCGTCGCCTTTCCCGATCCGGCCGAGCCGGATTGGGATTTCGTCGAGGAGATCGTCGCCCAGCTTCGCAGCCGGCTCGATTCCATGGGCCCGGTGAACATCGACGCCATCGAGGAGTTCGAGGAACTGGAGCAGCATTACCAGTTCAACGTCCAGCAGATGAAGGACCTCGAGAATTCCAAGGAGGAACTGATGCGAATGATCGCCCGCATCAACCGAGACACCCGGAAGATGTTCGGCGAAACCTTCGAGAAGATCCGGGTCAACTTCCAGGACATGTTCAAGGAACTCTTCGGGCCCCAGGCCAAGTCCGATCTCCTGCTGATGGATGACGGCGATCCGCTCGAAAGCGGCATCGACGTCATCGCCAAGCCGCCCGGCAAGAAGCTGCAGTCCATCAGCCTGCTCTCCGGCGGCGAACGGTCCATGACCGCGGTGGCCCTGCTTTTCGCCATCTACATGGTCAAGCCCTCGCCCTTCTGCGTGCTCGACGAATTGGACGCGCCGCTGGATGACTCGAACATCGGTCGCTTCATCCGGGTGCTCGATCGTTTCATCGGCGACAGCCAGTTCATCATCGTGACCCACAGCAAGCGCACCATGTCCCGCGCCGACGTGATGTATGGCGTGTCGATGGAAGAGTTCGGCGTGTCGAAAACCGTCGGCGTGAAGTTCACCAAGGACGACACCCGCGAAGAAACGGTGGTGGGTCGGAAGGACGAGGTGGAAGTGGGGGCCTGATCCGGGGCGATTTCAGGCTGTTTCGGTCGGTCTGGCGCACTCTTTACGCTGGACAATTCGGCGTTTTTTTCGTGTAACGACGGAATGCCTTCGTATGGTAATATGATTTATTAAGAATATTGCTGGTGTCGGCCTTTTTGGACGACGCTCAACCCGATCTTTCCGAATGCCCACCATCGAAAATTGTTCGTGGAGAATTCCCCAGTTAGGAGGAAGGGGGCGATGAACACGGGGATTCCGAAGCGAGGAGTTCTGGTAGG